>NZ_JBALWD010000005.1:60738-174529 GCF_036960985.1 Sneathiella sp.
ATCAACTCCCGTAGAGAAAGAAACAATGGTCCGGGCAAAAATTCCGCTTACAGAGAGGGATGATCCGTCTCGACTAATGGCCAATGCTCAGAGTCTTTCAGCCTTTTTTCTCGAGCATCCTTCTATCGCGCAGCCGGCGCAGCTCGCCGCGCTGGACGCAGCGATTTCCGGTTACGAAGACGTGGCACCTGCCAAATCCATAGATGCCTATCATAGCCTTCGAAAAGCCTACCGAATTGTCGCCAGTCAAAGCTATGCAAACCAGAATATCAATGGAACAACGCTTATCGATAGTAAAAACGGTGCCCGTCTTTTATGGATTATACCGCTTTGTATTGCGGCCTTGGTTCTTGTGGTTTTTCCATTTCTTTTGTTTTCGCGAACCATGGCGAATGAAATGTTCATAGCAGATTTTGCGGCTAACCTTGTCTGGGTATTTGGTGCTTCTTCTGCTTTTCTGTGGGGGACTGTCGGGGCGTTGACTTTGCTAACGGTGACAATCGCGTTGCAAGTAAGGCACCGGGAGTATGATGCAGACATCAGGTATTCCTCTGCATTGCAAGGTGCACTAGGCGGTATAATTGGTTGCTTCTGTTTTCTCGCCCTTCAGATTTGGGTGCCGATATCTAATGCTGCTGCTGAATTCGGATTGAATCTGGCAGCATTTGCGGTCGGGATGGCTGCAGGCATGATTTTTGCGGCGCTACAGCGTGTGACAAGCTTGGTTACGGGCATCATTGAGCCCAGCAAAAAATAAGCGATACCTGAGCTTGTGACGCAACCGTGAAAAAGATATACAAGAGGCCTCAATTTTAATTAACGCATGAGGCATCCGTGACCGTAAATAGTATGACAGGTTTCGCGCGTTCCAGCGGCTCCTTCGCAGCTTATAGCTGGCAATGGGAAGCTAAAAGCGTTAATGGCAAAGGATTGGACATCCGATGCCGTATGCCGGCTGGCTTTGACCAACTGGAAGACAAAATACGCAAGCGACTTAAATCTACATTTCATCGAGGATCGATGAATATTCAATTGCAATTTGAAAATACGCAAGGGGAGCAACCTTACCGCGTTAATACCGTTTTTCTTGATGAATTGCTGACCTTGGCAAACCAGTATGCAGAGGAAGGCCGTGCGCAACTGCCGGCTATGGATGGCATGCTGGCTGTTAAGGGCGTCATAGAACAAAATGATGGAGCACAGGACCTTGCCGGCAATGAAGAGTTACAATTAGTGCTGTTGGAATCAGCTGCGGACGTTTTCACGCATCTGGCGGCTGTTCGAGCGGAAGAAGGTGGTCGTCTTTCTGTTATTTTAAAAGTTCAGCTAGACGAAATAGAAATTTTGGTTTCTCGAGCAAAGGAACAAATTGCGGACGGGCCAGATAACAATCGGAGACGGCTGAAAACTCAGATGGAACGGATACTGGCAGAAAATAATACGCTAGATGAAGGTCGGTTAGAACAAGAGCTTGCTTTGTTGGCAACCAAGGCGGATATTTCCGAAGAACTGGATCGTTTGACCAGTCATATTGAATCAACGCGCGATATTTTAAACGGTGATACTGACCATGGTATGGGCAGACGCTTGGATTTCATTTGCCAAGAATTCAATCGAGAAGCAAATACTCTTTGCTCTAAATCGAGTGATAAAGCGCTGACACAAACAGGATTGGATATGAAGGCGGTAATAGATCGGTTGCGCGAGCAAGTACAGAATATCGAGTAGGAGTAGGTGGGTATGTCGGCTATAAGCGAAACAATGACCGTTGACCGGCGCGGATTGATGCTTGTTTTGTCGTCTCCGTCAGGTGCTGGAAAAACAACGCTTTCACGCGCATTATTGGCTGATACGGAAAATATGAAAATGTCGGTATCAGCGACGACAAGACCGATGCGTCCGGGAGAAATAGACGGGAAAGATTACCATTTCGTCGAACCCGTTGATTTTAATCTGATGATCAACCGGGATGAATTGCTGGAGCATGCTAAAGTCTTTGGAAACTATTATGGCACACCACGCGCCGCTGTTGAGGAAGCTTTAAGCAGTGGAAATGATGTGCTTTTTGACATTGATTGGCAGGGAACTCAGCAACTTTCTCAGAAGATGCGGGATGATCTTGTCAGCATTTTTATCTTGCCGCCCTCAACAGCGGCTCTCGAAAAGCGTCTTAAATCCAGAGCCCAGGATTCTGATGAAGTTGTCGCGCAAAGGATGTCGAAAGCGTCCGAAGAAATTAGCCATTGGCGAGAGTATGACTACGTAGTCGTTAATGATGACATTGATGAATGTTTGTCCGAAGTAAGAGCCATTTTAAAGGCAGAACGTGTTCGGTGTAACCGCCGGACAGGATTAATCGATTTTGTCAGCGGATTGCGCGAAGGCTATTGAGAATTTTCAAAAACTTGCGCTAATCGGCAAAATTCTTCAACCGTCAGTTCTTCCGCACGTCGTGTTGGATTGATGTCAGATTTTCGCAAAAGAATATCAGTGGGTTGACCCAATGGTTTTAAACTTGCTCGCAACATTTTGCGGCGTTGTCCGAACGCAGCCGCGACGACTTTCTCCAAAATAGCCTGAGTGGCAGGGAAGGCGAGTTTGGGCCGGGGGACCAATTTAACGACGGTGCTGGTAATCTTCGGTGGCGGCGTAAATGCTTTTGGTGAAATATCAAACTGACGGGTGCAGACGCATAACCATTGGCATAAAATTGTCAGGCGCCCATAGGCTTTTGTACTTGGTTCAGCGGTTATTCGATCGGCGACCTCTTTTTGAAACATTAATGTCATCGATGAAAATCGATCCGCACGGCCGAGCCACTTAATCAGTAATGGCGTTGCCACGTTATAGGGTAAGTTGGCAATTATTTTTGCCTGTCCTTCAAAAAGAGATGTTTCATCGAGTTCAAGGGCATCCGTGTTGAGGACCTGAAGTTGGTTTGGATAGGCATTACTGATATCGGCAAGCGCTGGCAGGCAGCGACTGTCTTTTTCGACAGCAATTAGCATGGACGCACCTTCTGAAAGGATGGCGCGTGTGAGGCCACCTGGGCCGGGACCGATTTCTAGTACGGTTTCGCCTGCTAATGGTCCCGCCGACCGAGCAATACGTCCTGTTAAATTAAGATCCAGAAGGAAATTTTGCCCCAAAGATTTCTCCGCACGCAGGCCATATCGATTTATGACGTCTCGCAATGGGGGGAGGAGGGCATCTTCAACCATTGGTTTTCGCGGCCATTTCGGCCGCTATTTTCAATGCCTCGGTCAAGCTTGTCGGATTAGCGATGCCTTTGCCAAAAATATCTTCCGCTGTGCCGTGGTCCGGTGATGTTCTGATAATAGGCAAACCAAGTGTTACATTTACGCCGCCATCGAAATCTATGGTCTTTATTGGAACCAATGCCTGATCGTGGTACATGCAGATTGCCGCATCATATTTCGCGCGGGCGGCCTCATGAAACAGGCTATCTGCCGGAAACGGACCTTTAACATCTATGCCGTTTTGGTGCAGAGCTTTGACAGTGGGAGCGATAATCTCAATTTCTTCAACACCAATACTGCCAGCTTCGCCTGCGTGAGGATTGAGCCCGGCAACAACTATTCGCGGGGTCGCGATGCCAAACCGACTTTGCAGATCGCGATGGACCGTAGAAATAACATGTGTAAGGAGTTCTTCAGAAAGCCGAGCCGAAACACTTTTAAGCGGAATATGTATGGTTGCAGGGACGACTTTCAATTCGCGGCAGGCCAACATCATAACCGCTTGATTTGTAACACCGGTTAAGCTGGCGAGATATTCGGTATGCCCCGGAAAATTGAATCCCGTATCATAGAGCCGTTTTTTCTGAATAGGATTTGTCACCAAGGCGCTGGCTTCACCGCTCAAGCAGAATTCGGTTCCGCGGCGAATAGACAATAAGATCTCTTCAGCAATGCTTTTTGTTCCTTCAAGAGCGAGAATGGGCATCGCTTTTGAAAAAACACTCGCTGCTTCGCTGGGAGAAGTTATTTCCATTATTGGTACCGTCAATGCCGTTGTTTTCACATAATGTTCAATTGTTTTTAAGCTGCCGAGAAGAAAGAATGCTGGAATTTTGTTTGAATCACGTTGCATCCAGGCTTTGGAGATTATCTCTATTCCTATTCCACTTGGATCGCCTATCGTCACAACTAACGGGGCAACGGTCATTATACTTCATCCAACTCAATAAAAGGCATGTTTGACGGCTTTTATTACCGTGTTTCAATGGTCGCAGCGTTATGCATGTCTTGTAAATATCCGCGGGCGCGATTTTCGGCTCGGCGTATCAGTATGTCTTGTCGGATTTGATTCTCCGACCCACTTAGCATTTGCGGATCTTGGCGATCGCAGACAACAAAAATTCTATAGACGCCATCATCTTCATACGGAGCGCTGGCCTGCCCTGGCTGCATATCTCTCAAAATTTCCTTTATAGTATCCGGTAAATCCCCGAGCCGAATTTTCCCGAGTTTACCGCTGCCGGATTCTTCACCGGAAATCTCGGTAAGAAGGCTTGGTAAATACCTGCAATCGTCAATGAAATTACTTAATGAATTAGCCAGAGCACTCTGTGATTTTGGGCTAGCTAATTCGCCTTCGCTGCTTGCTGGGACGACAATTTGTGTCAAATCGAAAACAACATTGTCTGGGTTATTTTCCATCACGGTACGAATTTTTTGTACAGTTATTATGAAGTAACCTAGAGCGGTCCGGATTGGATCGGATACCTGATTTTCCGAAATAGTAGCCAGGACTTCGCTAATTTCCGGTTCGACGTCGTCCACAAGGACCCAACCAATGGCACCGCCTGCGGACGCTGTTGAGCCTTCACTGAATTGTCCTGCCGCCCGCGCGAAGGATGCGCCGTTACGGATTTGATCAACCAGGTTTTGAGCTGAATTACGCAACTGTCCTTCGTCGGTATCGTTTTCTAAGGGAAGGTAAATTTCGCTGAGAAAATACTCATTCTTACCTTTATTCGCTTTTAGTTTTTGTTGTACTGCAGCAACTTCGTCTTCAGAAATAGTAATACGGGGCATTATTCGACGTTGGATAATTTTGTTCCATGCTAATTGGACACGAAACTGTTCGATCAATGTAGATAAATCAATATCCTGTTCCAAAAGCAATTTATCTAGATCACCAGGTTGCATATTGTTGCTTTTTTCAAAGTTATCAAGTGTGGCGGCTACTTCTTCATCTGATACTGAAAGATTATATTGATTGGCTTCTTGAAGTTTTAGGCGGTCGTCAATCAGCTTCGTCAATGTTGAGCTTACTAGTTGCTGCCTTGTCTCTTCAGTATTTGGAAACCTTGACATCAATATGGTAAGGGAAATTCTTTGATCTAGATCATAAGCAGAAATTATTTCGTCATTGACAATAGCCGCGATATTTTGAATATCTTGTGCTGTCGCAAGTGGGGGCGATAGCGCAAACCAGCCTACAAAAACCGCTGCATCAAACAAAGTACGTAGTACAGACATTTTATTCTTCATAAATACATTTTGTAAAAGTTTCACACCAAATCATCCCGCCGCCAGAATAGCCTTCTCAGGAATTAATTGAAAGGCAGCAATCTGATATTGAAGCCAATTGTGGTGTCGGGTTCCAAATCTCTATCTCGCGTGAAGGATTTTTTTAATTCTAACGAAAACCCAAAACATTCGTCGAGATATTCTATGCCAATTCTGCCATCAACGGAATTTCCTGTTCCTGCAAGGTTACGGCGATAGTCTCCGTAGGCGCTCCAAAATTCCGCGATTTCGACCTTACCTGCAACATATATTTCTTCCCGGGTGTCCTGCGTCAATCCATTTGGATCGTCACGTAAATACACATAGCCCAAATCAAAGAAATTCTTTGATGTTCCAACTTTCAAATCAATTTCGTTGCGTGCCAAAGACAATTTGTCGTGGTTTATACGAGTCCGATTAATGAACTGAAGGTAACTGGTAGGCCTGATTTCTAGCCGCGTGACAAAATCTGAAAACTGATCTTCTAGTCCTGTTCCATCCGGGAAACTGGTGTCTTTATCACTATGGATACTCTGACCAATCAGCAAAGTTGTATAACCACCGGATTCGCCATAAACCCCCATATTGATACCGTAGTTAAGCCTTGCTCCTTCTTCTACCACATCAAGCCCAGCGAAACGGTTTGAGCCAAATAAGTTGGTATCATCAAATTCAAAGCTGAGACTATCTTCATTAGGGGTATCTTCATCGCCGAGTATATCAGACCATACTCCTTCGACAATAGGTTCGACGACCTGCCGGACGGAACCAGCTTGTCTTACGAAGGGATATTTCCATTCCATGGAGATCGATGGGACGGCGCGTGCCGTAAACGCGTCCTCACCAGTTCCAGTAGAAGGGTCGGATGGGTCTGAAAGAATATTTCGAGCGTAATACATATCTCCGCGGAGTGATGTATCAAAGGACAGGACTTGACCATTTGCAGTGGTATAGGGGATGTGGTAGCCACCGGACAACGAAAGCCTGTTGGTATCTTGACTGTCTTCTCGATAAATTAGAAGGGTATCCATATTTACGCTGGCACGGCCACCAAAATCATTCGGTTCACCGACGTAAGAATAGTCCCACCAGGCGGGCACAAAGGGTGTTTCACTAGAAACGTCCGCTTCGGTCAGGCCCTGAAAACTATAGGCGCTCAAAACGGAAAAGTTCCTTCCCCTTTGCCCTTGTATATAAGCTTTTGATGTAAGAGTATCTTCATCGCTGATATCATATTTATCTAGATAAGTATCATGAGAAGTGCGGAATACATCGAATCCCCATAGCCATGTGTCATCGATTTGAAACTGGCCGTCGCCTCGTATGTGGCTTTGAAATTCATGGCCGCCGGTTGTTTGATTTTGATCATTTCGTTCATCGACATAGGTCGTGGAGCCATCGAACTCAAAATCGCCATTTGAGACAGCTTGCCTATATTCTGCCGCCAGCTGCACTCCTTCTTTTGTCGTGATGTTCGGTGTAATCGTCATATCCTTGTCTTCGGAAATTACGATGTAATATGGGAGTTTTATTCCGTAGCCAAGGGTTGAGGAATCATAAACTTTTGGTGACAGAAAACCGCTTTCCCGATCCACCGTCGGATCAGGATGAGAGAAGTACGGTGTGTACATTACTGGAACACCAAAAAATTCAAAGACGGCATTTCTATATGTCACAGATTGTTCCGCTCTATCATGCTCAACTTTTTCAGCTTTTACTTGCCACAAAACAGGTCTCTCAGGGTCCTCTTCACACAAACGGCAAGTGCTAAAGACGGCCTTCGTCATAACCGTTCGGTTTTCGTCAATTTTAATTGCTTCATGTGCGGCAAGGCGGGATTGATCTGAAAATAAAATTCGGATATCGCGGATAGCGCCGGTTTTGAGTTCGTTTTGTAACTCCATTTCGTCGGCGAAAACGACGTCCCCGGTTGGCTCGAGTAAAACGACATTGCCTTTTGCCTTGATTGTGTCTGCGGGAATATTGTAGATGATTTTATCGGCTTTCAGAACGCGATCACCCTGCACGACTTCGACATCGCCCGTAGCTTCTACTTTCTGGCCTTCTTTGTCATACGTAATTTCTTTTGCACTGAACAAAGATTCTTTAGCAAAATCCAATTCAGGTGATTTCTCAGCCGAAACAAAATGTGGGACAAATGCTGTGCATAGGAATGTCGTTGTTAAAAATAGTCGCGCAAGAGATTTCATCCTTCAGCCGTCCTCAAGATGAAACATCATGGCCAAGCCAAACAATGTAATCGCAATCGCAGGAATACCGGCGGCGAGGGCGATGGGAAGACTACCAGAAAGGCCTAATGCATAAATAATATCTGTAAGAAAGTAAAAAACAAAGCCTGTCGTGATGCCGCCGATGACCATCAGGCTCGTATGCCCTTGGCGGATTGATCTTAAACTAAATGTGGCGGCAACCAGAACCATCGCCAACATTAAAATTGGGCCCGCCATTAGACTATACCAATGGAGGCGATGCCGATCGCCAGAAAACCCAGCTAGCTCGAGGGTTTCAATAAATTCGGGTAGATCCCAAAATGACAGAGTTTTTGGAGAGGCAAAACTTTCTTGAATTTGATGAACAGTCAGAGAAGTTTCCAATTTCATAAAGGTTTCTGTCGCTGCAGGTTTATTTGGTCCTGTGATGACAACATTTTGCAATTCCCAGTATCCAGGAAAAAGCTTGGCTCGGGACGCATCGATGCGGCCGGTGAAGACGTCATCCAAATTATACTCGAAGATGATTACATCGGTCAGGTCAATGCCTTGATTTTGCGCACCCCTTGCATGAATGACAGAAAGACCATCGTCATCAACCTGGCGCAACCAGAGGTCACTAGGAGAAATGGACAGCAAGCTCGATCGTTTATCAAAGTATTTTGATTCCATTTGTCCATATTGGGCCTGCATGGCCGCACTTATTGGATTGATGACAGTTAAAATCAGCATTCCGATGCCAAAAGAAATGAACATTGAAGGCAGGAGGAATTGCCATACAGAAACCCCCGCCGCCCGGATGACCGTTAACTCGCTGGTTTTGGTGAGTTTGAAAAAAGTCAACATACCGCCAAAAAGAGCAATAAACGGTAATAGTTTTTGCGCTAAATAAGGTAAACGTAACAACACCATTTGAATAATAACGAAAATACCTATGCCATCTTTATTGGATGCACGTCTCAGAAGCTCAATAAAGTCGATGAGAAACACGACTGTCATCAATATTCCAAAAATGATGCCAACATTCTTTAAAAATTGTTTTCCTAAATAGATAGAAAGCGACCCCGGCAGCCTCATCACTTTGGCTCCCCTGGTAACATTGGGTGGCGATTAAAAAGCGATCCGAGAAATTTAAAACTACCGCCTGCCGCGAGATAAGCTGCAACTACCGTAGAAATAATAGGCATGAAATATAGCGCAGGTGTAATTAGGGGACTATTGCCCGAGACACGGAATAAAGCCATTGCTGCAATTAGGAGGGCGACACCAATTATTGCTGCCGCCGCGATCCGTTTGACGCGCCCTCGGCGACTGAATTCACCGCTTAGGACGCCAGCCAATGCTATAAATACAAGGCAAATTGCATATAGGGGCAAAACCAGTCGTTGATGAAGTTCGGCTTTCAATTTCCAGCCCTCACGATCGATACGCTCCGATTTTTCCGGGTTAATCAATTCCATCAAATAACGATGTTCAGGTTTTAACCAAACGGCGGAACTTTGTTTTTCGAACTGATTTATATCAAGAATATATTGATCAAAATACAAAAGGCTGAGTTTCGCATCATCTTTTGCAACTTCTTGAAGGTTTCCTGTATTCATCACAAACCGCGGTCCGTCTGCGGTTTTAATGAAAGCACCTCTTTCGGCCATGTAGGTTACTGGTTTGTCACGTACCCGCTCGTCATGAACTAGAATTCCGAGCAATTCGCCGGAAGAACTTTTTTCTCTGATATAAACTGTAACGCCTCCCGCGAGGGAGTTAAACACACCTTCTCGCAAAACCACGGCTGCAAGAGAATCCTGCCATTGGACCCTGAGTTCATCTACAGTTCTGACGCCATAGGGTGTTAACAAAAATCCGAGAAAGTACAAGGCAAGAGCAGTTAATAAAGCCAAGTAAATTGCGGGGCGGGCGAGAGCCCATTTGCTCAACCCTGCTGACCACATAACGATTAATTCTGAATCTGAATAGAGTTTGTTGAAGGCGAAAAGTGTTCCAAAAAAAATACCAAGTAAAAGCGTGTATTTCAATATGCCCGGAAGCAATAAAATCGATAAATACAGAAATGTTGAAACAGGCAAACCATTAATCAATTTCTCCACGAACTTCAGCGACTGGGAAAGCCAAATCACGCCGGTTAAAGAGAACGTTATGAAAAGCATTGGAACAGCCAATTGCGTCATTATATAACGGTTTATATTTTTCATAAGGGCGAGTATAGCGAATGAAAATGATTGCGCTAGACGGAACCTGATGAAATTACCGAATGGACAGGTATAATTGGTTGATTTGGCTCCATGAAATTGTTTGTATGTTGCCAGTAGCTGCTGGCTAGGGTATGAAAAATAGACCAATTTGAGGACTACTCCTTCTCCATTACTCACAATAAAAACAGGGTAAGCTTATGAAGTTCGCTTTTTCAGAAATCTCTATACCAAAACGTGGCACAATTGCCGTTGCCGTATCAGCAGGAAATACTTTGTCTGCAACCGCGGCCACGCTAGATAAACAAACCAAGGGCGCTCTATCGAGTGCGATGAAAAGCAGCCGTTTCAACGGTAAAACAGGGGAATTTTTGGAAATCCTCGCACCAGCAGAACTCGAAGTGTCTGGCGTGTTGTTGTTCGGAGTGGGAAATCCCGCAGAGCTTTCGCAAACTGATGCAGAAAATCTGGGCGGTAGCTTGGTTAAAAAATTGAATGGCTCTGGCGTCCAAAATGTAACCGTTGTTCTGGATGAAATTAAATCTGCGGGTATCAAGGCTTCCGATGCAGCAGCGTCAGTAGCTTTTGGCGCAAAACTCGGATCCTATCGGTTCCAGAAATATAAGACGGATACGGAAGATAGTGCCGAGCCGACATTGGCGCGCATGACTGTAGCGTGCAAAGGCTCGGCCGCAGTACGAAAGGCCTTCACAGACCTCGACGCATTGGCTGAAGGCGTCTTTTTGACCAGAGACTTGGTAAGCGAACCAGCAAACGAGCTCTATCCGGAAAGCTTTGCCGACCGTTGTAAGGAACTGACAAGCCTAGGCATTGAGGTGGAAGTTCTGGACGAGGCCAAAATGAAACGGCTTGGAATGGGCGCCCTATTGGGCGTCGGACAGGGTTCTCGTCGGGAAAGTAAACTGGTTGTCATGAAGTGGAATGGCGATACCCGGAAAAATGCTTCTAAGAAGCCTCTGGCATTTGTTGGAAAGGGCGTTTGCTTTGATACCGGCGGTATTTCCTTGAAGCCCGGTGCTGGCATGGAAGAAATGAAATGGGATATGGGCGGTGCTGGAACTGTAACCGGCCTGATGAAAGCGCTTGCCGGACGAAAAGCGAAGGTCAACGTCATTGGTGTGATTGGTCTGGTCGAAAATATGCCAGACGGAAATGCGCAGCGACCCGGTGATATTGTGAAGTCAATGTCAGGCCAAACCATTGAGATCCTAAATACCGATGCAGAAGGGCGGTTGGTCTTGGCTGACGCCCTCTGGTATACACAAGAAAAATACAAACCGGAGTTCATGATTGATCTGGCGACATTGACGGGCGCTATCATTGTTGCACTTGGGCATGAAAACGCTGGTTTATTCTCTAACGACGATGATTTGTCAGACAAGCTTTATAAAGCTGGGCAAGTCGTGGACGAAGGCGTATGGCGCTTTCCCATGTCGGCCAATTATGCCAAGCAAACGAAATCTCCCATCGCCGATTTGCAGAACATCGGGACGGGTGGGCGCGGGGCAGGATCGATTGTTGCTGCAGAGTTCTTGAAAAAATTTGTCAACGATGTTCCGTGGGTTCACCTTGATATCGCAGGTATGGCTTGGTCAAAACAAGAAAAACCAACAGTTCCAAAAGGGGGTACCGGGTACGGTGTGCGGCTGCTCAATCAGTTCGTTCAAGATAACTACGAAGGGTAATAACGTCGGCTGTGACAGATGTTAATTTTTATCACCTGCAGTCTGATCCCTTAATCCGGGCGCTGCCGCGATTGCTTGAAAAAGTATATGAGCGGCAGCTGACGGCTCTTATTCGGGGCCGTACAGAAGAGTGTCTGGGTGAGTTGGATGAATGTCTTTGGTCTTTTAAACCGTTGTCTTTTATGCCTCATGCAATCGAGCAAGATGGATTGGAGGCGGCGGCTCAACCCATTCTATTGACGTTATCTCCCGACCAAAACCAGAACAATGCAAATGTTCTGGTATTGGTGGAGGATGCCGACGCATCTGATATTAGCAGTTTTGAACGATGTCTCTATATGTTCGATGGGAATGATGAGGAGGCACTTGTTGCTGCCCGCACGCGATGGAAGCAGTTCAAGGATCAAGATGTGCCGGTGAGCTATTACCAGCAAACTGAAACAGGCTGGCAGAAAAAGGCCTGAAAAAAATTGAACTAAACAGGATTTCTGGACGAAGGGAACCGGTATCGTGACCTACAAACTAAACTTGCTTGCAATAGTACTTTTCGTATTTTCAGTTACTTTGATGATGCCGACGCCATATGGCTCAGCGTCCGCCGAGGAAAAATTCAGCTTTGGCCGGAATATTGAAGGAACATATATTCTGGATCAACACGGAGAGACGGACCGTTCCAGCTATACTTTTACAGAATTTGGTTCGGTCATCTGGAGCGCGGCGGATCAGAAAAAATACTCATATTTTCCGGGCGCTGGTGTATGGAAACAAACTGGGGATCGTCAAATTTCAGTTCGAATTATCAGTTTTGATTACGACAATAAGGGTGTTGGAATTGTCGATATGAAATTTAATTTTTATGATAAATATCAATCAGTTACGGGAGAATTCAAAGGTGGAATATATCCCTTAGATGTGGACGTCAACGTTATTGACAAGAAGCCCATGCAGGAATTTAACAGCGACTTTACAGGTGTGCGCCTGACCAATGCGGGTGATTGATCAGGCTTGCTCTAATTGCTCCAATTCTTCATGAGCTTCCATCCATTTTTCTTCCGCTTTCGATAACTGTGATTTGAGGCGACCGATCGCATCGCTTAGCCTTGCTTGATGATCTGGCCCTTTGTCATACGTCTCCGGGTTCGCGAGTTCAGTTTCAAGTTTCGCTTGCTCGGCAGCAATATCCTGCATGGATTTTTCAAATTTCTTTACTTCCGCCCGTTTCGGGGCAAGAGCCGCTCGGGCCGCTGCGCGTGCTTTTCGTGCTTCTTTGCCCGACAGTCGCGGTTTGGCGGGTTCTCCATCTGGCAGCGTATTTAGTTTTTTGGCTCCATTCCCGGATCTGGCGGCATCCAATACAATCTTCTTATAATCATTCATGTCGCCATCAAACGGGTGAACGCCGCCATCGCTGACCAACCATAGCCGGTCCGCCACCAGACTGACCAAATGTGGATCATGGCTGATTATCAATACGGCGCCCTGATAGTCATTGAGGCCTTGTATGAGCGCTTCGCGGCTGTCTACATCCAGATGGTTTGTGGGCTCGTCGAGGATGAGCAAATGGGGTTTGTCCTGGGCGAGCAAGCAGAAATTCAGTCGTGCTTTTTCACCGCCTGATAGTTTGTGCACGGCAACATCGGTTTTATCGCGCGAAAACCCGAACTGGCCCAGTTTTGCCCGTACCTGAGATTCCTTGCCATCATCCATTTTAGCCGCCAAATGCTGGTAAGCGGTTTGTTCGGCTGACATTTCATCCAGTTGATGCTGGCCGAAAAAGCCAATTTTTAGCTTGTTGGATTTTTGCAGGCGTCCCGATTGCGGTTGCAAGCGGTTTGCTAGAAGTTTCGCGAAAGTCGACTTTCCGTTACCGTTTGAACCGAGCAGGGCTATGCGATCATCCATATCAATTCGCAAGCTCAGATTTCGCAAGATAGAGATATCCTGCTGATAGCCAACAGAACACTCTTCCATTGAAATGATAGGTGAGGACAGCTCGTCTGGTTCCGGAAACCTGAAGTTTGCCGTATGTTCTTCCATCATGGCGGCGACTGGTTTCAATTTTTCCAGCATTTTGACGCGGCTTTGTGCCTGTCGAGCTTTAGAGGCTTTAGCCCTAAAACGATCGACGAAGGATTGCAGGTGTTTGCGCTGCGCGTCTTGTTTCCTTTGCATGCCACTAAGGAGCTCAAGTTGTTGACGGCGTGTTTTCTCGAAGAAATTATAATTGCCGGTATACTTGACCAGTTTCAGGTTATCCAGATGGGCGATCGTCGTGACAACGTTGTTCAAAAGATCGCGATCATGACTGACAATGATCAAAGTTCGTTGGTAGTTGCGAAGAAAGCTTTCCAGCCAAAGAGTTGCTTCCAGATCGAGATAGTTGCTGGGCTCATCGAGCAGCAGCAAATCTGGCTCCGAAAACAACGTACCAGCGAGAGCCACACGTGTTCGCCATCCGCCTGAAAAGGATGAGCAAGAGCGTTGCTGGGCATCGTGGTCAAAGCCAAGTCCAGAAAGAATTTTTGCCGCCCGGGATTCCGCTGTATGGGCATCGATATCGGCGAGACGTAAATGAATTTCCGATATCCGGTGTGCATCCGTCGCCGTTTCAGACTCAGCCATCAAACGGGTTCGTTCGACGTCGGCACTCAGGACGGCCTCAAGCAAACTTTCTGGACCAGAGGGCGCTTCTTGCGGCAATACGCCGAGGCGTGCGCCGTTGCGAAGCTCGATTGTGCCATCGTCTTGCTGAATTTCACCGATGATCAGTTTGAGCAAAGTTGATTTGCCCGTTCCGTTGCGACCAATCAGGCCAAATTTATGTCCAACTGGAACATGCAAAGATGCATTTTCCAACAATAGGCGTCCCGCGATGCGGTATGTAATGTCTTTAATTTGAAGCATGGAGCACTCTCTATCAGAAAGCGGGGCCGGTGCGAAGGCTGAAAATTACAGAATTCAGGGAAAAAGGATCAATTAGGTTGCCGAGCCGCAGCATCCCCGGTATAAGGCGCGCAATATTCCTTTTTTCGATTTAACCGTGGGTAAAATAATGGCTCTAGAACGTACTTTCTCAATCGTTAAACCAGACGCGACTCGTCGTAATCTAACAGGCAAGGTTAACGCCATGTTGGAAGAAGCCGGTTTGCGGATCGTAGCGCAGAAGCGGATACAGATGACCCGTGGTGACGCAGAAACTTTTTATGGTGTTCATAAAGAGCGTCCTTTTTTCAACGACCTTGTTGAATTCATGACTTCCGGTCCGGTTGTTGTCCAGGTTCTGGAAGGCGAAAATGCCATTGCGCGTAACCGGGAAGTCATGGGCGCGACGAACCCAGCTGAAGCAGCGGAAGGTACAATCCGTGCAACTTTTGCGGAGAATATTGAAGCCAACTCAGCGCATGGTTCCGATAGCGCAGAGAATGCCGCAATTGAAATCGCATATTTCTTCTCTGGATCCGAAATCACCGGCTAATTCCAGGTAGCAAATCTCAACAAAAAAGGCCCGCAGCAATGCGGGCCTTTTTCGGTTTAGCTGAATTAGGAGGTTTCAGCTGTCAGTTCCGCTGGCTTCTGTCTTGTCGAGATAGGAGACTGTTTGTGGCAAATCCCGAGGGTTATCGTTATGCTGCAAATGGCCATCAATTTTCGCACCAGGCTCGATGCTCAAAGAGGTATGAATGACGTCGCCTTTTACAGTCGCTGTCGACATAATCGAAATTTCTTCCCCCTTGATCCGTCCGTCCACGTAACCGCGAATGGTCAGAACGCTGGCGTCGATTTCTCCATTAATGACTGCTGACTGGCCGACAGTTAGATTTGCTGCTGCTACGTCACCGTTGACAGTTCCGTCTATTTGAACTTCTCCTTCAGAGATAAGATTACCCTCGATGGTAAGGCTTTCACTGATAATTGACGGCATTAAATTCATCTTGGTGATTTTCGTTTCTGTCTTATTGTTGTTGGAAAACATCTACAACCTCGCTTTAAAAAAGTTACTTGTTGGAAGCTTCCTGAATTTTTGGCGTCACTTTGAACGCGTATTTCCCGGCCTTAAAAAACTTTACCGGATCCCGATGTTTTCCATCAAATATAACTTCGTAATGAACATGCCGACCGGTACTTCGACCGGTGGAGCCCATGACGCCGATTTGAGTTCTGAAGTCTATCTTGTCACCTTTTTTGACAACGGTCTTCTTAAGGTGGCCATACCGGGTTTTAAAGCCCTTGCCATGATCAATCGTGACCATTCGCCCATACGCGCCATTGGTCCCGACGAAGGTGACAACGCCCGGAGCCGTGGCTAGAATTTTTGAATTTTTCGGACCAGCAATATCAACGCCAGAATGATGTGCCTTGCGCTTTGTCATCGGGTCGCGGCGTTTACCATAACTTGATGTTACATAGCCGACATCGACAGGTCGGGCGAGGGGGATATGTTTTAGGATGGTTTGTAAGGATTCCCAGCGCGCAAGGCTGGCTTCCATTTTTTGGGCTTCCTCGTAGAAACTTTGTTCCATTTGTAACATATCGCCCGTGGGCTTGAAATCCACATACGGACCGCCTTGCCCCAGGATTTTGGTTGATCCCAATATCTTTTCGGAATCGAGGCCCGTAATCGAAATGACTTCTTTCAGTGCCATTATGCTTTCGTGCGCACGATCGTTGACCCGGGCAATCAATTCCTTGTTTTCTGATGAAATATTTGTCAGGCGAGATTTCAGCCCAGAAATTTCAGAAGACAGGCGGAATTCCGTATCGATTTTTTCCTGGCGGTCGAATTGCAAGCGCGCAAATTCTTGTTTGGTTTCTTGAAGCTCCGAATAAATTTCGTCCTTGGTCGACGCATACATATTGAGGACCATACGCAAGCTTGAAAGCTTTTGTTCGGTTTTCAGGCGATCATTGGCGGCCTGATCCCGTTGTTGAGCTGTTTGAAAGAGAGCCTTATTGACCTGCATGATCTCAAGCTCTAGGCGCTCGCGCTGTGTGTTGCTGGTATGCAGACTTTCACCCAGGGCGCGGACGCGCTCTTCGGACGTAAGATCTTCCGACGATTTTTTTGTCTTAGATGCAAGCTTCAAGGCAGATTCAACATTTTTGCGTTCTGCAAGCATGCCTTCTAGGCGTGCATATTGCTGATCGAGTTCAGTCTGTGTCGCGTCGAGCGTTGAACTGGCCAACTGCAAATCCGCAAAGGCAGTTTCATACTGGTTTTTCAGTTTAAACAACTGAGCTGTTTGCGCGACCAGCTGCTTTTCCTGAGACGTTTCAGTTGCCAAATAGTATGTGAACATGCCGCCAAAACCGATGGCGACGGTCATTGCCATCACTTGCGCAGATACGCCCAGGCGGAAATATTTTAGCTGCCCACGCGTACTGATGATGATCTGACGGTCCGTAAATATTTTATCTAGTACGGCCTTCAGCTTCATGTCGTTCATCCTGATTTGATAAATTTGTCGATTTAGTTTGCAACAATATATCTTAATAAAACTGATTTTTTTGTTAACATCAACCTGCAAACCCGTCGTTAAAATTTACCCTTTTTTTGTCTCTTTTATTGGGTCAATTTTTGCTAACGGAAGATAGTATTCCGGGGGTAGCCCGGCAAGACTTCTCGCGTCTGTGTTAAACGGAGGTTTTAAAAGGCCTTTGAAGAATTTGCGAACCATTTGCTGCCAGAATTTTTCGGCGTCCAATTTCTGTTTATCGCAGTAATATAGAAACCATCGGGAGCCAATTGCCACATGCCCGACTTCTTCTGTTAATATTATTTTAAGGACGTCGACGCTGTCCGTGTCGCCCATTTTCCCGAATCGGGTAATCATCGCGGGCGTAACATCCAACCCTCGTGCCTCCAATACCATAGGAACGACCGCTAGGCGGCCCGCGAGATCATCTTTGGTTGAAACAGCCGCTTCCCAGAGGCCGTCATGGGCCGGAAAGTCACCGTATTTATAGCCGAGTTGTTGCAAGCGCGTCGCTAAAAGAGTGAAATGCTTGGCTTCTTCATCGGCGACTTTTACCCAGTCATCATAAAATTGCCGTGGCAGCTCTAAGTGCGTGAAACGTGCGACCATATCCCAAGCCAGGTCGATGGCGTTGAGTTCAATATGAAGCACCGCATGGAGCAAAGCAGCTCTGGCTTCATCCGACTGTCCGCGCCGACGGGGCATTTCATTCGGCGGCAACAATTCTGGCTTTAAGGGGCGAGAGGGGCGCTCTGGCGGTAATCCGTTGCCAATGGCCATCAGACCTTTTGATGCCCGCCAGGCTTCCGCAGCAGCGCGACTTGCTGTTGCTTTGTCGGCTCCTTCAACAGTTCGTAAAACGTCAACAGCAAGATTTGCAATGGACGGCATCAAAGATCCGTAGCAGCGGCCAAGACGCTTTCCACATGGTCTTTTACTTTAACCTTCTTCCAGATGGATCGGACAATACCTTCGCCATCCACTAAAAACGTCGCGCGTTCTATGCCCATATATTTTCGCCCATACATGTTCTTCTCCACCCAGACGCCAAAGGCCTCGCAAGTTGCCCCATCTTCGTCGGATGCCAACTGGACAGAAAGATTATGCTTGGCTCTGAATTTTTCATGCTTTGCGATGGTATCCTTGGAGACACCAATAATCTGGACATCTAGTTTTTCGAATTCTGCTGCGCTTTCAGTAAATCCAATTGCTTCTTTCGTGCAACCGGGTGTGTCATCTTTTGGGTAAAAATAAAGCACGAATTTTTGCCCAGAAAGGCTTTTGAGACTAACTTCTCCGGCGGTATCCGTCGCCATAGTAAAATCCGGTGCGGGGTTGCCAATTTCCATATTTCTCATTTTCCTGTTTTACGAGCTTAAATAATACGTAATGCGATTGTCGACGTAACTTTGTGCAGCAGATAGTTTTTCTTTTAAAGTGCCATAGTTGTTAGATCCGCAAACTTTTACCAAGGCAGATTGAAGGGCAAGGGGCGCGTCGTCGTCCATTTTTCGACTTCCAAGGGATAGCTGCAGCAGCCCCATGATATTTAAGTATAAGCGGCCGGCTTGGACAAGTTCAGCGGTCTCATCTTCAGGTATTAGTTTCAAGTCCGCTAGCTTCAGGAAACATTCAACAGTGTTGGGAATGAGAACTTCCGGATGGGAATGCCCGTGCAACAAACGAAAATATTGGCAGAGAAACTCCAGATCCATTAGCCCGCCAACGGCATGTTTGAGAGACCACAGGGAGCCATCGGAATGCTCTTTATGAACACGCTCTCGCATGCTCTGAATATCTTGTTTCAGTTTTTTAGGATCACTTAACCTGCTGTTGATTTGCAGGAGTACGGCAGAAGCCTTTTCTTGCAGGTTTGCATTCCCAGCGACAACTCGGCCGCGGGTCAGCGCCATATGTTCCCAAGTCCAGGCTTCTTCTTCGTAGTATTTTTCGATGGCGGCAAGATTAAGAGCGATCGGGCCCGATTTGCCATGCGGCCGCAACCGCATGTCCACTTCATATAAGGCCCCTTCGCTCGTGAGCGCACTCAAGGCATTAATAAAGCGCTGACTGAGGCGCGTATAAAAGAGGCCAGCGGAAATAGGTTTTTCGCCATTCGTCATCATATCTTCTTCGGGTGTGTCAAATATGAAGATCAAGTCTAGGTCTGACTGAGGCATCAATTGCCGGCTACCAAATTTTCCCAGACCAAGCACAGCGAATTCCCCGCCTTCAACTACGCCATGCTTTTGCGCCAGGTCCGTCAACACCAGGGGATAAAGAGTATTCAGCAAGACTTCGGCAATATTTGATAAGGGTCTGCCAGCGGCAACAGTCGCGCCTTTGCTGCTGCCGTGATCCATGTTGTCCAAGATTTGGACGCCAACGCGAAATTTGAGATCATTGGCCCATCGTCTAGATAGATCAAGAATATCCTGAAAGTCACGGGCTGTTGACAAAATCAGTGCGAGATCTTCTTCCAGATCAGCTCTGCTCGGAAGGGGCGAGAGAAAATCTGTTGTCAGGACGCCATCGAGCAATGTCGGATTGTGGGCAAGTTTGTCGGCCAACTCCGGCGCCATGCCCATAATTTTAGCGACCAATGCTAGCAGGCTGGGATAAGCTTTGAACAATGAAAAAAGCTGTACACCGCCGGGAAGTTTTTTCAAAAATGTATCGAAACGGACGAAGGCGGCATCGGGATTGCTGGTATTCCCCAGCGCTTCGAGGAGTGTCGGCATAAGAGACGTGAGCATTTGTTGCGCTCGTTCAGTACGAGTTGCGCGATAGCGTCCGTGATGCCAATCGCGTACCGTTTGCGATAATTGCCCGACATCCGTAAACCCGAGTGCCAGGAGAGATTTGAGAGTTTCAGGGTCATTGTCGGATCCGGTAAAAACCAGACGACCTGCGGTTCGTTCTGGCGATTTCTCGAACCGGAACAAATTATCGTAGTGGCCTTTCACGCACATCAATGTCGACAACAATTTAGTGCGGAAAGTCCCGGCATCATCATATCCCATAAACACACCGAGTTGATCGAGTTCTATCTGGGAGTCCGGGAGGATCTGCGTTTGTTCGTCATTGATCATTTGCAATCGATGTTCAAGTGTCCGTAAAAACACATAGGCTTCCCGTAAATCATCCCGAACCGTTTCTGTTATTTTTTCAAGAATAGTCAACTGATCCAACGTATCCAGTGTTTTAGGCGTCCGTAATTGTGGATTCCGCCCGCCTTCGATTAACTGTTGCGTTTGACAGAAAAATTCGATTTCACGAATGCCGCCGCGGCCAATTTTAATGTTATGGCCGGCGAGCGAGATTTCTGCGAAACCTTTGTGGGCATGAATTTGTGACTTTATGGCTTGAATATCTTCTATGGCGGCAAAATCTATGGATTTCCGCCAAACAAAGGGTACAAGAAATTCGACGAAATCTGCACCGGCAACCAGGTCGCCGGCAATGGGGCGAACCTTGATCATGGCCGCGCGTTCCCAATTCTGCCCCTGGCTCTCGTAATAGACATGGGCACCCGCGAAAGACAGCGCGATGGGTGTTGCGCCTGGATCTGGCCGTAACCTCAAGTCCGTCCGAAATACATATCCATCCGCGGTGCGGTCTTGCATCATCTGTACAAGCCCTCGGGCGATTTTTACGAAGCAATCCTGGAGGCTTCGGCGACCCGTGTAGTTAATTTTCTCGGCATCAAATAGAATGATCAAATCTATGTCACTGGAGTAATTGAGCTCATTGGCTCCAAGTTTTCCCATTCCAAGAATAACGAGACCACTGTCTTTGGTTGGATCGTCATTGTGTTTGAGAACCAACTCTCCTTTGTTCGCGGCCGCCGTGAGCAGGTGAGCACAGGCAATCTCGACGGCGTGCCTCGCGAAATCCGATAATACTTTGGTGATTTGCATCAACGGCCAAACATGGCCCATGTCACAAAGGGCAGTAAGCAAAGCTATTTGCTGCTTTGCCTTGCGCAAAACTGACATGATCTCGTTTTTATCGCCGTGCGGATTTACTTTTGTATTCAGGTCGCCATATATAAGAGACAAGGCGGCATCTGAGCCTTCGTACATAAGATGATGAAAGAACGGGATATTTGACTGCAGGCAGTGGCTGAGATAAGGGCTATTACCGAAAATAGAGTGTAAAATTTTCAAGTTGGTTGTGCCATCTTGAAAAGCATTGGCAAAATTCGTCCGCTCCGGTGAAGCAGAGGCCAATTGCGCCCATTCTTCCATTCCGACCTTCAATGCTTGAAGGTTACTGGCGGCAGGCAGGTCCGTTACTTCGTCGGCAAACGGAAAATTTTTCAGGTTTTTTATATCCTGCATTCCTTATCCGTTTTTAATGGGTTAGGTTACGGTTCAATTTGTCAGGGCAGTAGCAATTAATATAGGCGCAAAAAGCAATTGGTAACAGCGACTTCTAAAATTTTTCTGCGCGTTATCCTGGGTACATTTGTTCTCGTCTTTATTGCGCTCTTGGCGGTAATCGCAGGATTGGCGAGAGGGCCGGTTTCCCTTACATATTTAGCGCCTTATGTTGAACAAACCCTGGTTACCCAATACCCGCAATTTAATCTTGCTTTCGACAAGTTGGAATTGGAATGGAATGGCCGGGACAAAAATCTGGTTGTCGCTGTCGACGACTTGGTTATCAAGAAAGAAGGCCGACAAATAGCAACGATCCCGGATGTTGCTGTGACCTTCAGCGGAAAAGCTCTCCTGAAAGGGCAGATCGCGCCATCGGAACTTGAATTCACAGGTATGAGCATACGCCTGACCCGGACTAAAGATGGCAACATAAAATTCGGCTATCAATACGCCTTGATGAATGAAAGTCCAGCGGAGGTTCCAACGGAAGAAGTAACACAGCCGGAGTTCGATGACGCGTCTAAAGACGCCTTATTGGCGTTGCTGGATGAATTGAGCTCTGCGCCGGACACGTCGTCTCTTACCGGATATCTTAGCCGGGTTGAACTTTACAATACGAAAATCTTCATCGAAGATGAGTCGCTGGAAAAATTCTGGCAGGCGAAGAATGTCGACCTTTTTGTCTGGCGTCAAGAAAACGGCTTGAGCGGCCAAGCAAACGGGGCCTTGAAAGTCGGATCAGAAAATGTCGATGTGATTGTCTTCGCCGACTATGACCGGCAGTTGAAACGCGTGCAACTTGACGGCAAGATCGAAGATGTACCTCTCAAAATGCTATCTGAACAATCTCCGGATCTCGCCGAGTTAGAGGGGCTGGATATGCTGGTGTCGGGCCAGCTCCATCTGGATCTGGATGAAACCTTTTCGTTTCAAGACATTGATTTCAAAATTACCTCTGGTATTGGCTTCATTAATCGTCCGGACCTGTATCGGGAGCCGTTGAAAATCGACAATCTTCAGATTTCCGGATCTGTAAATAAGGCCTTCACAAAAATTACTCTGGAAAAAGTGTCGGCACTGACGTTGGGTACAGATGTCAATATGAGTGGATCCATCACGCTAGCGCAAGAAGGACTAGGCCTAACAATATCAGGGGATGTCAGCAATTTGAAAGCCAACGATCTTGGTCGATTTTGGCCTTATTCCATGGCGGTGGACGGGTATAACTGGGTAACAACACGAATTCGGGATGGCAAGATACCGGCGGCGACCTTTGCTATAAACCTTCCTGTCGGTTCTTTGGCGTCGGGTGAAATTCCCGCGGATGCGGTGACACTGAAGTTTAAAATTGAGGGGGCCGCGACGAATTATTTTCCGCCGCTCGCCAAGGTGACAGATATTCGCGGAGATGGTGTTTTAACAGCGAGCGACGTCCTGTTGACTAACCTCACCGGTAAGCTTGGCGATATGAACGTGACCTCTGACAAGGTTCATATATTTGGCTTTGATGAAGACACGCAACGGGCCGATATCAATGTCCATGTGGAAGCCAATAACAAGGATATCTTTACCTTTCTGGATCATGAGCCTTTGGGGTTTTCGACGGAATATGGCATTACTCTTGCTGAGATGACAGGTACTGGCGTTGTCGATGCATCTTTCCAGTTTCCGTTGAAAGATGATCTGACGATGGAGCGAGTAGGCTATGAAGCTAAAGGAACTTTTAAAAATGCATTTATTGCCGATGTTGTTGAAGACGTAAACCTGTCCGACGCCAATATGATTGTGGAGGTTGATGCGACTGGCATAGATATTCAAGGAACCGGCAAAATAAAAGGCATTGATTCTGTTATCGAAGCGGACAGCTGGTTTAAGGGTGAGAAAGCCGGTTATCGATCCTATCATGTCAAAGTTGATTTGGATGAAGCGGATCGACAGGCGCTGGATATTGCCAGTGAATATATTGATGGTTTGGTTAAGCTTGATTTTACCGTGGAGACGCGCCCGAACGGCGCGGTAACCGGAAATTTTGCCGCCGATCTAACGGATACGGAAATTACGATGGAAGGTTTGCGCTGGTCGAAAGAGGCGGCGGTGCCCGGCAATATAACGGCAAATATTAATTCGGATCCGGATGGTGATATGACGTTGTCCGACGTCATAATTATCGCGGGTGGTTTAGAAGCAAATGGGAGCGCAACCCTCAGAGATAGCACGATCATCAGGATGGATGTCCCGTCGCTAACATTTGGATCCAACGACTTGGGCTTTATCTTCAAGGATAATGGTACGGATTTCATGGAGATAGAGTTCGACGGCCGACAGTTTGATTTACGGCCCTTTGTTGTCGGAACCTATGATTTTAATGAAGCTGATGTCGAAGGTTTGGCATTAGATCGGAATCTCAGGATTTCCGGTCGCCTGGATAAACTTTTGCTCGATTCCAATCAATCGCTCAATAATATTCAAGCTGATATGGATATTGAAGGTACTTTGATAATGACCGCTGACCTAACTGGAAAGTTTAGCAATGGTGCAGACATAAGCTTCAAGATTGAAGATCGGACGACGACGCGGTTTTTGACATTTATAACGGATGACGCCGGATCGTTATTCTCTGGGCTGGACCTTTATGATGATCTGCGGGAGGGTAAGCTGACACTGAGCGCGGAAATTGACGATACAGTGGCAGGTCGGCCCGCAACTGGCACCGTGAATATTGAAGACGTCCGCCTTGTTGATGCCCCCGTTCTTGGTAAAGTGTTGACGCTGGGATCATTGGGTGGAATTGTTGATTTGCTCAATGGCGACGGTATTGTTTTCGCGACAATTGAAGGACCGTTTACCTATGAAAATGGTATACTGACAACGAAGGATTTTCGAGCGGTTGGGTCAATCGGAATTACCATCACAGGAAAAGTCAGTCAGCCAAAAGGCACCATAGATGCTTTTGGCACGGTAATCCCGTCTTATACACTTAATTCTGCTCTTGGTAATATACCGATTTTGGGTACCTTGTTGGTGGGTAAGAAAGGCGAAGGTATCTTTGGCTTTTCCTACAAGGTGACCGGTGGATTGGAAGATCCAGACGTTAGCGTCAACGCCGTTTCTGCTTTGGCACCGGGCATATTACGTCGCATGTTTTTTGAGCCGTGGGACCAAACGGATATTGTCCCGCCAGACAATGTCCGTGGTAAAGATAACAGTATTTCCCCATGAATCCTGTACACTAGGCAGGAATCACCAGATGATGGCGTTTCTTGCCGACTGAAAGTTTGAGGCGGCCTTCGGTGTCGAGATGGGCCTCCGTCAGCATTAGTTTCTCGTCGCTGATTTTTTCATCATTCAAGCGGGCACCACCACCCTTAATTAATTTGCGAGCTTCAGAGCTAGAGGCGCATAACCCGGTTTTCTGAAAGAGAACAAAAGCCGGAATTCCATCTTGTAATTCCGTTTTAGGAATTTCAAGGGTTGGAAGGCCCTCAGAAGTTTCGCCGGCTTCGAACGTTTGGCGGGCGGTTTCTGCTGCTTCTTTTGCGGCGTTCTCACCATGTGCCATGGTCGTACAGGCATCTGCCAGGATCTTTTTGGCGTCGTTTAGCTCTTGACCTTCCAACGCCTCTAGTCGTGAGATTTCGTCTAGTGGCAGCTCAGTGAACAGCTTCAGGAACCGGCCGACATCCGCATCTTCTGTGTTGCGCCAGTATTGCCAGTAATCATATGGCGAGAGCATATCTTCGTTTAGCCATACCGCTCCGCCAGCCGTCTTACCCATTTTGACACCGGACGCGGTGGACAGTAGGGGCGAGGTCAGTCCGAACAGATTAAAACTGTTAGTTCGTCGGCCGAGCTCCACGCCATTGATAATGTTACCCCATTGATCGGAGCCGCCAATCTGTACAGAACAATTGTAGTTCTTTTTCAGTTCAACGAAGTCATAGGCTTGCAGGATCATGTAGTTGAATTCCAGAAAGCTCATGGATTCTTCACGATCCAGACGTAACTTTACGCTTTCAAAAGACAACATGCGGTTGATGGAAAAGTGCCGGCCGTATTCCCGCAAAAACGGAATATATTCCAGATTATCCAGCCAGTCCGCGTTATTCACCATGATCGCGTCTGTTGGTCCGTCGCCGAACGTCAGAAACTTCTCAAATACCTTTTTGATTCCGTTCATGTTTTTTGCGATGATTTCATCGGTGATGATGGGACGACTTTCGTCGCGACCCGTGGGGTCACCGACTTTCGTCGTGCCGCCGCCCATCAGAACAATCGGTTTATGCCCACTTTTCTGAAGCCACCGCAAAATCATAATTTGCATTAGACTGCCAACATGCAGGCTAGTCGCGGTACAATCAAAGCCGATATAAACGGGCACAATGCCGTCATCAAAAGCTTTATCCAAAGCCTCAATATCTGTACATTGATGAAGGTATCCGCGTCCGGTGAACACGTTCAGGAATTGTGAGTTTAAATCGGTCATTGGAATTTAATCTGTTTCTAGTAGGTTATTTGCGAGCACTCCTTTAGCACATAAGGGAACCAAATTTAAAGGGCAGGATTGTAAATGGTGCAGAATAAGCGAGATAACGATCCAAATCGGCCATTGACGGCGATTGGATTGATGAGTGGCACCTCATTGGATGGCATTGATGCTGCGCTAATAAAAACCGATGGTATTGGTGTTTTTGAGCATGGCCCCGTAAGTTCGACGCCGTACCAAACGGGATTTCGGAATAAGCTACGGGCTTGTCTGGGGCATCAAACTGCAACACCGGCACTGATCAGCGACTTTACGCAGATCCATTGTGAAATTGTACAGAATCTATTGAATGAAAACGGATTGGGCGCGTCTGATGTCGATCTTATTGGATTTCATGGCCAAACTATTTTCCATGATCCGGCGAATAGGCTAACGGTTCAGATCGGTGACGGCCAGCAAATGGCGGATCTGACAGGAATTGATATCATTGCCGGTTTTCGCATGGAGGATGTGGCAGCTGGCGGCGAAGGCGCTCCTTTTGCACCGCTATATCATCGAGCATTATCCCATGAGCTGGGCGGCCCTCTTGCTGTCCTTAATTTGGGGGGTGTCGGAAACGTCACTTATCTTAATGGGGATGATGTCCTTGCGTTCGATACGGGACCGGCAAACGCGCTGGTGGATGACTGGGTCCTTCGGCATACCGGGCAGACATATGATGCGGAAGGGCGTATTGCCGCCACAGGGACGGTGGATGAGACGGTGTTGGCACAGCTAATGGATCACCCGTATTTTGACATTGTACCACCAAAAAGCCTCGATAGAGATCAATTCCCGACAGCGGTTGTCGACGGGCTGACATTGGAAGATGGTGCCGCGACACTATTGCGCTTCACGAGCGAAAGCATCCGAAAATCATTGGGTCATTTACCGACGGCGCCAAAACGTTGGTTGCTGACAGGTGGGGGGCGCAAGAACCCGGAACTTATTCGATTGATTGCGGAAGCCGTCGCCGCTCCGGTTGCTCCTGTGGAGGATGTCGGCTGGCGCGGAGATGATCTGGAAGCTGAAGCTTTTGCCTTCCTCGCCGTTCGAAGTTTGAAAGGCTTGCCGCTCAGTTTGCCAAAGACAACCGGTGTGCCCAAACCGATGACAGGCGGAACGCTCTTTTCCGCCTCGCCATCTCAAATGAGCTCTGTTGTTTAAAATTTATACTTCTTCCTCTTCGCCATGCAGGCGCATATCAAGATAGCCGTCGACGGATTGCATTAACGCATCATGGCTATTTTCAAAGAAGTGGTCGGCGTTGGGAATTTCGTCATGGTGAATGACGATACCTTTTTGAGACTGTAGTTTTTCTACAAGCTTCAATGTGTCGCTTTGCGGAACAAGTACATCCTGCTCACCATGAATGATGATGCCGGAAGACGGGCAGGGTGCCAGAAACGAAAAATCATACATATTTGCGGGCGGGGCTACGGAAATAAATCCCGCAACTTCAGGTCGCCGCATTAACAGTTGCATGGAGATCCAGGCACCAAATGAAAATCCGGCGATCCAGACAGCCGGTGCATTTGGGTTATGAGTTTGCATCCAGTCAAGCGCGGACGCTGCATCCGACAATTCGCCAATGCCACCATCATAGTCGCCCTGGCTGCGGCCAACACCGCGAAAGTTAAAGCGGAGAACTGAAAATCCGCGCCTCTTGAACGTTGTAAACAGGTGATAGACAACCTTGTTGTTCATCGCACCGCCATATTGCGGATGGGGGTGTAAAACCAACGCAAGTGGGGCATTGGTGATTTCCGAATGATGATAGCGCCCTTCAAGGCGGCCTTCTGGTCCATTAAAAATTACGTCAGGCATTATTCGTATTATTCCTAAATCTAGATCGGCAGGCCGACCAAAAATGTTCTAATTCTGTTGCATCTGTATCGGTACAGTGTTGAAATGCCAGCTACAATTGTCTTTCGGTCCTTGACTGGACGGACGAAATACATATATCTCGTAGTTAAGGGCGCTATAAACAACCTCCGATGATTTCCGCATCAAGTGCGGCACAATACAGAAGGTATAGGTAAATGTTCAAGCATATAAGCGAAGAAATTACCTGCGTTATGGAGCGGGACCCCGCAGCGCGGAGCAGATTCGAAGTCGCTTTGCTCTATCCGGGCTTCCATTCTATCGTCAGCCATCGCATAGCCCATTGGCTCTGGACGCGAAAATGGCGCATAACTGCGCGGTTTTTGTCGCAATTCAGTCGTTTTATAACTGGCATCGAAATTCATCCGGGTGCGCGCATTGGCCGCAAATTCTTTATGGATCATGGTACGGGCATCGTTGTCGGTGAAACCGCTGAAATCGGTGATAACGTTACATTGTATCAAGGTGTAACCCTGGGCGGCGTAGCGCCATCGATCGATTCAGAATCGCAACGCGGCGTAAAACGCCATCCGACATTGAACGATAACGTCATTATCGCGTCCGGCGCCCAGATCATTGGGCCGATCACGGTTGGAAACTGTGCCCGTGTGGGTGCGAACTCGGTTGTGTTAAAAGACGTACCCGACCGGACGACGGTTGTCGGCATCCCGGCGCGGGCTGTCAGCTCGTCGAAAAAAGTGCGTGAAGATGCGAAATTTGCCGCGTATGGTGTGGGCACGAGCGATTTACCGGATCCGGTCTTTAAAGTTATGGATGGTCTGTTGGATAAAGTTCAATCCTTGTCCATGCGAGTGGAAGAACTGGAACGCGAAACCGGATCATCGTCGGAGACGACGATTCCCCTCAAAGGAAAAAAGCCAGCTGAAAAATCAACGGCGCCGGATCGGAAGAGCGAACTTTAAAATACAATTTGCAAGACACGAGTAAGGCCTTGCCGCAACCATCGGCAGGGCCTATTTTATGAATATGACTGACACTATTTATCTTGATTTCAATGCGACGGCGCCGATACGTCCCGAAGTCATTGCCGCCATGGTGGAGACCATGGAAGCGGGGGGTAACCCTTCCTCTGTCCATAAACAGGGCCGGACCTCGCGCAATAAGGTAGAAGAGGCGCGGCGGCAAATAGCTGGCTTGATAAACTGCAAAGCTCAGGAAATCATTTTCACCTCAGGCGGAACGGAAGCAAATAATTTCGCCTTGTCCGGACTGATAGATCGACAAGTGATGATTTCCTCCACCGAGCATGATTCCATTTTGACCACAGCCGCTGCGCTGGAACCGATTATTGTCGATGTGGATCATAACGGAGTTATCAATCTGGTGGATCTGGAGGAGCAGCTGCAATCCGCCGCGAGGCCAGTTCTGGTTTCCATCATGATGGCTAATAACGAAACCGGCGTCATCCAGCCGGTGGAGAAAATAGCAGCCCTTGTCCATCAGTACGACGCGTTACTCCATTGCGATGCCATTCAAGCTGTGGCCAAAATTCCAGTGGATTTCAGGGCGTTCGGGGTGGATATGATGTCCGTCTCCGCCCATAAATTTGGCGGACCACAGGGCATGGGTGCTTTGGTGTTGCGTGAGGGCCTCGCCATTGTTCCTGTGGTTAAAGGCGGCGGACAGGAATTGGGCCGGCGCGCCGGAACGGAAAATGTTGCCGGAATTGTTGGCTTTGGTGTCGCCGCAATGTTGGCGGACAAACGGCTTAATGAACAAGATCAGGTGCGGCAGTTGCGGGACAAACTGGAAAAGGCGCTGTCGGAAATCTCACCTGGTGCGACGATATATGGTGCCGATGTCCCACGTTTACCCAACACAATTTCGGTTTCCATGCCAGGCGTGCCCTCAGAATTACAAGTGATGAACTTTGATCTGGCTGGTATTGCGGTGAGTGCAGGTTCAGCTTGCTCATCGGGGAAAGTTAAGGCGAGCCACGTGTTGATGGCGATGGGAGTGGGGGAAGACGAAGCGGGAACGGCAATCCGCATCAGCCTCGGCACGACGACGACTTCCGCTGATATTGCCGCGGTCCTAAAAAGCTGGACGGCCTTGTTTCAGCGAAAATCGCCGGATTATATACCCTTAGAGCTGGACAGCGAAGTGCCAGCACGATAGGTAAAACAGGTAGTTTACTCAGGAGCCCATATTTTATGCCCAAGATGACTTTTATTAAACCGGATGGCAGCAAGCTTGAAGTGGACGCGCCTTTGGGCATGTCCATTTTGGAAATTGCTCATCGGAATAAACTTGATCTTGAGGGGGCATGCGAAGGCAGCCTTGCCTGTTCGACATGTCACATTATCATCGACGACGAAGATTTTGATCGCTTGCCGGACGCGGATGATGATGAAGAAGATATGCTGGACCTGGCCTATGGCTTGATGCGTACCTCTCGGCTTGGGTGCCAAATTCGTATCACCGAGGAGCTGGATGGTATTGTCGTGAATTTACCCAGCGGGTCTAACAACCTGCTTCTCTGATTTACTTAAAATGTTAGCGACAAGGCATAACGTTATGATAAAAAACGGTATTTTTGATTGGCTAAAATCCGAGAATACGGACGTTTGGCAAGCCTATACGCACCATGAATTCGTCGCCGGAATACAGCGCGGTGATCTGCCGAAAGCAGCTTTCCAGCATTACTTGAAACAAGATTACGTGTTCCTGATCCATTTTGCCCGGGCTTATGCGCTGGCTATTTTCAAATCCCATTCCTTGGCTGAAATGCGTGTTGTATCAGACACTCTTCATGGATTGATCAACGTCGAGATGGATATGCATGTAGCCTATTGTAAGGAATGGGGCATTGATACGGACACTCTCGAACATATTGAAGAGGCTCCGGAAAACCTTGCCTATACTCGCTATGTGCTGGATCGTGGTATGTCGGGAGATGTGTTCGATCTGTTGATCGCTCTTAGCCCCTGTGTTGTGGGGTATGGGGAAATCGGCGCGCGCCTTAAATGCTCACCCGACACAGTCAGTGACGGCAACCCTTATGGGTCGTGGATCGATATGTATGCCAGCGAAGAGTATCAGGAAGTTGTCGATAACACTCTAAAGCATCTGGATGAGCTGGCAGATAGGCATCTGACAGATCAAAAGAAAGCTCATATATCGAAAATATTTCGTGATGCGACCCGGTTGGAAGTCGGGTTTTGGCAAATGGGATTGGATTATCAGAAATAGGCGACTTATTTCAGGTTACTGGACGCCGCCGTCCAATTTCCACGCAATCGGGTAGCGCTTTACATAGTCATTATGAGTGACCAACCCCTCGGTCTCAGTCCAGTAATGCAACATCAGCTCCGGCGGTTCCTTGACGGTTTCCAATTCGTTGTTGTCGCCCAATAGAAGATTGATCTGATGAGACGTAGACGGACAGGTTTGGGCAACGGTTCCTTTATACAGCGTTTGTATGCCCCGATGTAAATGCCCACAAAGAATACGCTCGATATTTTGGTGGCGGGCCACAACGTCTCCAAATGCGTCGGCGTCAATCAGGTTCATGGCATCCATGGTCACCAGCCCTGTTTTAAACGGAGGATGATGCATGAAGATGACTGCGTTCCTGTCTTTGCATGCCGTCAGTTCAGCATCAAGCCACGCCAGCTGCGCTTCGCCGAGCTGACCTTGTGGTTTTCCAGGAATATTCGTATCCAGTGCGATCAATCTCAGGGATCCGCCGTTGAGGGCATAACATAAAGGGCCTTCGGCGGGTAAATAGTCATGGTCAGGAAAAACAGATCGCAAGTTTGCACAATCGTCATGATTTCCGGCGAGAAGATAAACGGGCATGGTGAGCGGTGAAATAAGCTTACGTAACAATTTATACTCTTCAATTTTCCCGCAGTTTACCAAGTCACCGGTCATAAAAACCATATCCGGTTTATTAAGTGTTGTGCTGAGATGAAGGACAGCTTCTGCCAATCGTTCGGCGGTCTGATACAACTCCGCCATCGGATCATCAGGTAACACCACATGCATATCTGTAATCTGCGCAATGATCATGAATTAGCCGCTTTCCTTCAACAAAGACAACATATCACGGGTCCGAACAAATTTTCGGCGGGGGGATTGGTCTCCGGCGCGGTCGATTTCCGCGGCGTTAATTTTTTTCCAATCATCAAACGAAACAGCATGGATATTGTGCTCCTGGCACCAATGGTCCAGGCCGGCGGGGCCCGTTTTATCTGGGCTTCCACCTTTTACAAAGTCGCCAAGAATTTTATCAACCACGTTTTGGCTATCGATCCGATTTGTCCCGATTGTCCCGGAGGGGCCGCGCTTTGCCCAGCCAACGACATACAAACCATCGGCGACACAACCTTCGTCATTTTTGATAATACCTTTTTCGACAGGCAGCCCTTCCAGTATGCCCATTTCATATCCAATGCAGGAAACAAGAAGCTGGCACTCGATATCATAGGTTTCCCCGGTTCCAACTGCTTTGCCATCGACAATTTCGTTACGTTCGAAGCGCACGCCGGTAATAGCTGTATCTCCCATAATTTCAATGGGACTTGCCAGAAAATTCAGATGGACTGACCGCCCTTTAATGCTGGGGCCGATTTGCTCGAAACTCCGAAGAAGATCCAGGTTGTGGTTGACGACCTTGGTTTCTTTTTTGTCCTCGGAGATAAATTCCTCCAGTAAATTTGTTTTATCCGTGTAGGTCTTGGCCGATGACAGGTCGCCAAATTCACTTAATTCTTTTGATGAAAATTGGGCGTTTTCCGGCGCCCTGCGCCCCACCACATGAACGCATTGCAACGGGCTGTCGAAGATTTCAGCGGCGGCATGGTCAGCAAGATCGGAATTAGCCATCTCTTCCTCCGTTCGCATCAGAATACGCGCGGCGTCGAGGGCGACATTTCCATTACCGATAACAACGGCCGATGTAATATCCAAATTTGGTACAGCGTCCCGAAATTCGGGATGGCCGTTGTACCAGTAAACAAAGGTTTGTGCGCCAAAGACGCCATCTTTATCTTCTCCGGGGATACCCAAGCTGCGATCTTTCGGCGTCCCGGTAGCAATAATAACTACATCGTAAAGGTCGCGTAATTTATCAAGAGGGATATCATCGCCCAGGCCGATATTTCCTACAAATCGGACATTTTTGTTCTCCATGACCTTGTCATAGGCGCGCGTTACATTCTTCGTGGTTTGATGATCGGGGGCGACACCGGCGCGGACCAATCCGTACGGAGTGGCCAATTTATCGACTATATCTATGACGCTTTCCGGATTTTTCTTTACGATTGCGCCTGCTGCGTACATTCCTGCCGGACCGGATCCGACAATGACAATCTTTAAACCAGCTACCATGTCTACTACTCGTTTACCGTTTCAGGCCGCCAAAGCGGGCTTTAAATTCTTCTGATGCGGGAGGTAATCTCCCCGTGGAATTTTCCAGCACATTTAACAAATGCCTTTCAGCGCCCTCCCAGACCTGTTGATAAATCTCCCGAAACAATGTCCGTGCCTGACTCCCATTCCATTCCTCAGGCAGCAGTTTTGCTGGCAGCATCGGATCCCTTAACAGAACGCGACGATAATCATGCACCAGAAGGCTCCTAATAATGAAACATTTTTTTTCATCGATGGCAGGTTTCTGTTCTTTCAGCGATAAAAAACCTGTGAACCGATCGATGAACTGCTGATAATCTGATTCCAGAGTCTCTAAATTCCATCCCTTGCGGACAAGGGCATTTGGCGCGCCGAAATGGGATTGGGGTAAGCTGCTCCCGTACAAAACGGTTGCCCGTTCCTTCAAACTTAAATCGGCAAGGACGGATTCCACTGACGGCAATGAAATGGTTGGATGGGCAAAGATACCGGCACCCAGACTTCCGAACCCAAGCCAACCAAGCTCCGCCTGAAGTTGACGCCGCTGTTTTTCGTTCATGTCACGGCGGGCGGCAAAGACCAAAACCCATTTTTCATTCCACGGCATGTCTTCTGCGGCATAGATGCGGTGGGTGGCTTCGGCGAAACGGTGACGACCATTTTCCGTCAGACTGTAAAAACTTTTCCGGCCCTGCTGTTCTGAAGACAAAAGCTCATCTTTTTGTAAGCGGAAGACGGCGGTTCTCACCATGCGGTCATTAAGCCCGAGCGGTTCGACTAGATTAATCAGGCTGCGCAACCAGACGGTGCCACCGTGCGGCGCCACGCAATCACCCCAAACTGTCACCAGCAGGGATTTAGCCTTCAAATCGAGTTTTTCGAACAAGGAGTTGAGCTGCTTGTCCATATGGTTCTTCACATTAACACCTGTCCGATTACACACTACTCGCCTGCAATTTCAATCCCAGCCGGTGATGATGATGCATAAGTTCTGCCATATCAAGATCTGGAATTTCGCCATCCCGCACACGCCAGTCTCCGGCAATCATCAGGGCATCCACTTGATGGGCACCGCACAGGACCAAAGCGGCGAGGGGATCGCCGGAACCGGAGAAACGCGGCTCGTCCAGTTTGAACAGGGCCAAATCAGCTTGATTGCCGACTTTGAGTTTTCCAATATCATCGCGGCCAAGGCATCGGGCTGATCCTTCTGTCGCCCAACGATAGGCGGATTGATGCGTGATTTCGCTGGCATCATAGCGCAAGCGTTGCAGCAGCAAGGCTTGCCGTACTTCCTGGATCATGTTCGATCCGTCGTTAGACGCAGATCCATCGACACCTAGTCCAACAGGGGACCCAGCCTTTTCCAGCTCTAACGTTCGGGCAATTCCCGACGACAAGATCATATTGGACGACGGGCAATGAGCGATACCAACGCCAGCCTTCCCGAGGCGCACAATTTCCTCATCATTGAAATGAATGCCATGAGCGAGCCAAACATCGTCGGCCAACCAACCGACATCCTCCAGATAGTCCACGGGACGGCGGCCAAACATGGACAGACAGAATTCTGTTTCGTCATGGGTTTCTGCCAGATGGGTATGCAATCGAACCCCATATTTTCGGGCAAGCAAGGCTGATGATTTCATCAATTCCGTGCTGACGGAGAAAGGCGAGCAGGGGGCGAGGGCGATTTGTACCATGGAGCCAGGATTGGGATCATGATACAGATTTATGAGCCGCTCGCTGTCATCCAGAATAGTGTCTTCGTCTTGAACCGTTGATTGCGGAGGTAAGCCGCCCTGATCCACACCCAGGCTCATGGAACCGCGGGTCAGGTGAACGCGCACTCCCAACATGTTTGCCTGCTTCACTTGAATGTCGATGGCATCAGGCAGGGCCTTGGGAAATAAATAATGATGGTCGGATGCTGTCGTGCACCCTGACAGCATGGATTCCGCTAAAGCTAAAGTAGAGGCTTGACCCATCATTTCCCCATCCAGTTCAGCCCATAGTGGGTAGAGTGATTTCAGCCATGGGAAAAGCGGTTTGTTGATGGCAACTGGACAGGCACGTGTCAGGGTCTGATAAAAATGATGATGGACATTAATCAGGCCGGGTAGCACGACATGGTAGGAGGCGTCAAAGATAGTTATCTGGTCGTCAGAACTGGCGGCTGGTGATCCGCCAGCGGGGACCAGTTCAACGATTTCCTGATCCTCAACGACTATTCCGCCCTCGGCATTTTCCGCGAGGATCGCCAGTGGGTTTTTTATCCAGGTTAAATGTGCCACGCCTGTTCCTTGTGCATGAAGAATTCTTGTTCAAATATCTTATCTTTTTTTTCACTTAGAGAGCGATATTTTTCTATCTATTCAAATCTTTATTGCTCTTGGACCGTTCTGTTCGTAATCTGCGTTTGAAAAATACCATGTTCCGTTCGCATAAGTCATCTGAATCAGATAAAGTAAATAATGCAAAATCTTGATAACATAGAGCTTTTTAAAGATCTTTCGCCAGAAGATCGAGCCGCACTTGGCGCAAAGTGCGTCTGGCGGGTATTCCAAAATGCGGAACAGATTCTTGAACGGTCGACCGAAAGCCGTGATGTTTTCTTTGTTGCGGACGGGAGTGTCAATATTGTCAATTTCGGCGTAACCGGCCGGGAAGTTGCGTATGCGACGGTTGAAGCCGGCCATTTCTTTGGGGAGCTTTCCGCCATCGATGGTCGACCACGGTCAGCCAATGTCATCGCTCGGTCCAAATGCCTGGTGGCGTCTTTAAGCCCAGAAAATTTCAAGGAATTATTGATGACCCATCCGGAAATCATGATGTCCGTAATGCAGCGGCTTGCGAGGATTATTCGGGTCAATGATGACCGTATTCTGGATTTGTCCACATTGGGGGCGGTTCAGCGGGTTTGCCAGGAATTGTTGCGGATGGCGGAGCCTGATCCAGTTACCCCAAATTCCTGGATTATATATCCGATGCCGACGCAAAGTGTCATTGCCAGCCGCGTCTCAACAACACGGGAAACCGTGGCACGGGTCCTCGGCCAGCTCACCCAAGAAGCCATGGTTCTGAAAAAAGGGAAAAGCCTCTACTTGAAGGATCGTACGGCTATCGAAGATTATATCAATACCCTCGCCATGACGTCCGGACAGGGATCCAAGTAAGTCACCGGCTTAGGCGCTAATGGTAACAGATTTGACTAATGCCCAAAGCGAACATCCCACTGAAAGGTTTAAGTGCTCATAGGATTGCCGGGTAATACGGGCTGTGAGAGGAAAACCAACATCCAGAAGCAACTCCTCCATTCCGTCGGCGCCGGACCGATGATCGGTCAGAGTTCCTTTAAATCGATTTAGAATAGATATATCGGACGGCTCTGATATTGAAATAGCAACATCTCTAGCCCGAATGCGCAGACGAAGGGTTGTGCCAATCGCTGATTTACGGCCTGGGATGAATAAGCGTCCGCCAGCGGTGTCGAGTTCTGACATCTGATATGTATGATCGTGCCGGGCGACGATGGCTGTCACCACGGATCCGGCATCATATCCACCAGTAAACGGCAGAAGATCTAATCGGCTCACTGTTTCTTCCAGCGGCCCAAACCCTTTGATTTGACCATTTTCGATTAGAACAAGGTTATCTGCCAGCCGGGTGATTTCGGAAATTGAGTGGGAAATATAAAGAATTGTCGGATTCAATTCCTGCTTCAATGTTTCTAAAAGCTGCAGGATTTCATGTTTTCGGGCGTCGTCAAGGCTGGACAACGGTTCGTCCATGACCAAAACACGGGGATTGCTTAGCAGCGCCCGCCCAAGGGCTACACGCTGCTGTTCGCCGCCTGACAAGGAATTTGGGCGTCTGTCGAGAATATTTTTCAGGCCGAGCAAAGACACCATGTCGTCAAATGTCACGGACGGCTTTCCAACTTGCCGGCGTCTTGAGCCATATTTCAAATTGCCGCGCACGGTATAATGGGGAAATAGCCGGTGTTCCTGAAAAACAAAACCAATTTCCCTTTTATAAGCAGAGATATCGATGTTTTTCCTGGAATCGAAAATTACGTTGTCGTCGATGACAATTTGGCCTTCTGTCGGTGCCAGCAACCCACCGAGCATTTTGCCTATGGTGGATTTTCCAGCACCAGAGGGTCCGAATAAAGCGGTGATACCTGGACCGGCCGAAAAAACGGCGTCGAGGGCAAAATTATCAAACTGTTTTTTTACATGAATATCCAGCATTAGCCCTGAACTCCAAGCTTCTTGAGAGATCGATGTGCAAGCCATTCGGACAGGGCAATGGCGGCAAAAGCCAGAACGACGGAAATAATAACCAGCCGCATGACCGCATCTTCACTATTGGGGACTTGCAGCAAAGAATAAATGGCAAGGGGCAGGGTTCGAGTCTCGCCGGGAATGTTGGAAACGAAGGTTATGGTTGCGCCAAATTCGCCCAACGCCCGGGCGAAGCCGAGGACGGCACCGGCGAAGATGCCCGGAAGCGCAAGCGGAAGCGTTATGGATAGGAATACATATATAGGTGACCTGCCGAGGGTTTGAGCAGCAATTTCCAGATTCTGATCGATGGCTTCTATGCCTTGTCGGATCGCCCGCACCATCAGGGGAAAGGACATAACAGCCGTAGCGACAACAACGCCTTTCCAGTTAAATATCAAAGAGATATCAAATGTATCTAAGAGCCAACTACCGATAAATCCGCGGCGTCCCAACGTGATCAGCAAAAAATAACCGACGACGACAGGCGGCAGAACTATTGGCAGGTGAATAAGCGTATTTAAAACGGCTTTTCCATAAAAATCCTTTCGCGCTAACACCCACCCCAATGCAATGGATGGAATTAGGGATACCAGTACACACCAAATAGCGACTTTCAAGGAAAGCTGGATAACGCCCCATTCTTCCACGGACAGCATCATGACGGATCAGCCGGCTTTCCGTACATGGTTTCCGGGGAGATTTCGACATCGGCTATGATTTCGCTTTTGCCCTCCTTTATGGAGGTGAAAAAGCAGTTATGCCGCCCCGTATGGCAGGCCACACCGGTTTGATCGACGAGCAGCAACACCGTATCACCATCGCAATCGATCCTGATATCCATCAATTTTTGCACATGACCAGAACTCTCCCCCTTACGCCATAAAGAAGCGCGGGAGCGGGACCAATAGCACACTTGTCCGGTTTTCAGGGTCTCGGCGACGGCGTCCGCATTCATCCAAGCCATCATCAGCACTTCACCGGTGTCATGTTGCTGGGCAATTGCTGGGACAAGCCCGGCTTTATCAAAGCTGATCTGGCCTAAAAGTTCTGCGTTCATGCGTTTATCCTAAATTTCAAAAACGTCATAATTCAGATGCGAATCAATCTGTTGACCATATTCCTTATTTCAACTTCTCAACAGCGATTCGCATTAAATACACTATTTTGCTGTATTTAGCCTGTCAAAACCCGCGCCCAAATCGCTTATCAGGTCCTCAACGGCCTCCAGTCCAATATGCAGACGGAGAAGAGGATTGGTGTTATCCCAAGTGGTTGCGGTTCGGCTTGACGTCGGATCTGCCAGTATGACAAGGCTTTCATATCCACCCCAGGAATAGCCCATTCCGAACAATTCGAGATGGTCAATAAAGGCGGCGATAGCGTCTTGCGAAACAGCGTTGAGACGGAACGAAAATAATCCAGATGCGCCATGAAAATCCCGCTTCCATATATCATATCCCGGATGATCGGGCAGGGCGGGATGCAAAACAGAGTGTACTTCTGGTCGGCCTTTTAGCCATTCGGCGACGGCAATTCCATTTTCCATATGCTGCTTTAACCGAACGGACAAAGTACGGATCCCGCGTTGTGCCAGATAGACATCATCCGGGCCAGCTGTTTGACCGAATGCGGCGGCTCCTGCCTCCAATGCGGGCCAACATTCTTTCGTGGTTGTGACGGTTCCAATCATTACATCAGAATGGCCCACTACATATTTTGTTCCGGCCTGAATAGAGACATCAACACCCAGATCAAATGGTTTGCAAAACAGCGGAGATGCCCAGGTGTTATCCATCATGACAACCAGCCCCTTGCGGTGAGCTACTTCCGATAACGTAGGGATGTCCTGCATTTCGAAGGTTTGCGATCCCGGAGCCTCAACATATAAGACAGTGGTATTGGGTTGGATCAGATCTGCTATTCCAGCACCAATCAGTGGATCATAGTAAGTGACTTCCACACCAAACCGGCTCAGAACATTGTCGCAAAAAGCGCGGCTTGGACCATAGACACTATCCGTCATCAGAAGATGGTCCCCGGTTTTAACGTAGGCCAGCATGGCATTTGCACAAGCAGCTAGACCCGACGGAAAAACCTGGCATCTGTGGCCCCCTTCGAGGGCCGTAATCGCATCTTCCAAAGACCAGGTCGTTGGTGTGCCTTTGCGGCCATAGGAGACAACTCGCTCACCGGCGACACGGGCCGCCATCGTTTTTTGCAAGGCGTCCAATGACGGGAATAGAATTGTTGACGCATGATAAACAGGCGCATTTACGACACCAAAATTTCCTTCAGGATCTCTGCCCGCTGTTACCAGCTTTGTCTCGTCTTTCATTCACTGTGTCTCCTTGTCCTCGATGTCCGGGTATTGCTAGTTGAATATAGGAAGGTGTGTGAAGTTTAAAGGGCAAATTTTGGAAGGGTGATGAAGTTAGTGTGGCAAAAAAAAGAAACTCTTGTTCATTTTTCCGTTGACGATCGGTCCAGAAATACTATCGTCGCTTTTGAAGAAAGTCAGAAAAGTTCAATTATGATTTTCAGTTTTTTTTCACTTAAATGTCCAATTTATAAGGGCATGTGAAAAAGCGCTCAATTAAGGGTGCTAAATAATAAAATGTTAAAAAATAGACAGGAAGGTTTATTCATGAAGAAAGCAATTTTTATTGCTGTTGCAGCCTCTGCAACACTTTTGGCGACAGCGGCAACCGCTGGAACCCTAGACGATGTGAAAGCTAAAGGCTTTATTCAATGTGGTGTTACCACAGGTCTTGCCGGCTTCGCAGCACCAAATAATGACGGCAAATGGGAAGGCTTCGACGTCGACTATTGCCGTGCAATGGCAGCTGCAATCTTTGCAGATGCAGACAAAGTAAAATACACACCGACAACAGCTAAAGAGCGCTTTACAGCGCTTCAATCCGGTGAAATTGATGTGTTGGCCCGGAATACAACCTGGACATTCAGCCGTGACGTTAACCTCGGTTTCGAGTTTATCGGCGTAAATTACTATGATGGCCAGGGTTTCATGGTCAAAAAGGCTCTGGGCGTTAAATCTGCCCTGGAACTTGATGGCGCGCGTATTTGTCTGCAGTCCGGTACAACAACTGAATTGAACCTGGCTGATTATTTCACTGCCAATGGCATGAAATATGACTCAGTTCTGTTCGACACAGCTGATGAAGTTCGTGAAGCGTACATTCAAGACACATGTGACGTTTACACGACTGACCAATCCGGCCTGTATGCACAGCGCTCTATTATTGCTGATCCGGAAGCACATATTGTTCTTCCAGAAATCATTTCCAAAGAGCCTCTTGGTCCATTGGTTCGCCACGGCGACAATCAATGGGGTGATATCGCTCGTTGGACATTGAATACAATGATTGCAGGCGAAGAGCATAACATCTCTTCTGCGAATGTTGACGACTTGAAAGCCAACACCAAAAATCCTGGCATCGCCCGTATTCTTGGAACCTCTGGTGATCTCGGCGAACAGCTGGGTCTGTCAAAAGAATTCGCTTACAACATCCTTAAGTTGGTCGGTAACTATGGTGAAAGCTTTGCCACCAACCTTGGTGAAGGTACACCTCTGAACATCTCTCGTGGCTTGAATGCTCAGTGGAACAAAGGCGGTATCCTTTACTCTCCACCAATGCGTTAAGCGAGGTTAGTAACGAAAAGAAAAGAAAAGAGTGTATGCCCCTCACGGGACATGCACTCTTTTTGCTTTTTACTACTTGATTTTGCAGTAACGTTTTGAGGAGGGGACTCTTATGACCACTGATGCACAGGGTCTAGGAGCGGGAGATAGTAAGTTACGAGATCCGAGAATACGGGCAATCATTTACCAAATTCTTGTCATCGTTCTATTTATCGCTTTTGTTTACTACGTCGGCAGCAACACAGCAGACAACCTACAAAAACTGGGAATCAGTTCTGGACTAGGTTTCCTGAAACAGCCTTCGGGCTTCGGAATTGGCATTGTCCTGATCATGGACTATAGCAGCCAGACTTCCACTCATTTTGACGTCTTGTTGATTGGTATCATCAATACACTTGCCGTCTCGATCTCCGGTATCTTCCTTGCCACCACTCTCGGTTTTATTTTCGGTGTTTTGCGGCTATCGCGTAACTGGGTCGTCAATAAGATCGCCGCTGTTTATATCGAGGTCGTCCGGAATATTCCCCTGTTGGTGCAGCTTTTATTCTGGTATTTCGCCGTGCTTGGCGTTTTGCCGTTGGTGAAAGAAAGCTTCCAGTTGGGCGAAAATTTCTACGTCAATAACCGGGGAATCAATTTTCCAAGCATTGTTCCATCAGAAGGCTTCTGGGTGATACCAGTGGCGCTACTGGTGGCGATCGTGATTGGCGTATTCATTTCCAAATGGGCTAAGAAGCGGCAGGATCTTACGGGGGAAACATTCCCGGTCTTCTTGTCCTTTGTCGTCTTGATCATCGTCTTACCGACGATCGCGGCCTTTATCATGGGTTTGCCTTATACCATTGATTATCCGAAATTTGGACGATTTGGAATCGGGGGCGGTTGGGTTCTGGAACCGGAATTTCTGGCGCTGTTGATTGGCCTGTCGGTTTATACCGGTGCCTTTATCGCTGAGATTGTGCGGTCAGGAATTAATTCGGTCAGCCATGGACAAACGGAGGCGGCCAATTCATTAGGTATCCGGTCCGGCCTCGCTATGCGTCTGGTGGTTCTGCCACAAGCACTTCGGGTGATCGTACCGCCACTGACCAGTCAATATCTCAACCTCGTGAAAAACTCGTCTTTGGCGACCGCTATTGGTTATGCGGATATTACAGCGATTTTCGCTGGAACATCGTTGAACCAGACCGGCCAGGCCATTGAGGTCATCGGGATTACCATGCTGTTCTATCTTTCGATCAGCTTGATCATCTCCATGTTCATGAACTGGTATAACAAACGTATTGCATTGGTGGAGAGGTAAGATGGCTATAGTAAAAACAGATCGTCATCCCGACCTGCCACCGCCGGTGTCAGAAGCGGGCGTTATTGGCTGGATGAGGAAAAACCTTTTTTCCACACCGTTGAACATAATATTGACCCTGGTTTCCATTTATGTGGCCTATGTCGCAATCACTAACTTCCTGTCCTATACGGTCATCAATGCGAATTTCGCCGGGGAAACCCGAGCTGATTGCACGGATACCGGGGCGTGCTGGGTCTTTATCAAGGCGCGATTTGGGCAGATCATGTATGGTTTCTACCCTGTGGAAGAACGCTGGCGCGTCGATGTTGGCTATGTTCTTGGGGCCATCGGCATCTTTGCGATCCTGTCAGATTGGGTGAAGAACAAGAAATGGCCAGCTGTTTACATGTTCGCCATCTATCCGGTGCTTTGCTACTTCCTGTTCTCAGGTGGTTATTTCGGTTTACCGACCGTTGAAACATCTGAGTGGGGTGGATTGTTCCTGACTCTGGTTTTGGCGTCGGTGTCGATTTTCGTGGCGTTGCCATTGGGAATTGTTCTGGCACTGGGACGGCGGTCTGAAATGCCGATCGTCAGAATGCTCTGTGTTGGCTTTATCGAATTGATCCGCGGCGTGCCGTTGATCACGGTGTTGTTTATGTCCTCGGTCATGCTGCCGTTGTTCCTGCCCGAAGGCATGAATTTCGATAAGCTGGTTCGGGCATTGGTAGGTATGTCGCTCTTCTCTGCTGCTTATATGGCAGAAGTGGTGCGCGGCGGTCTGCAGGCAATCCCCAAAGGACAAACGGAGGCAGCCAATTCCCTTGGCCTCGGTTTCTGGCAAGCCACGGGGCTGATTGTTTTGCCCCAGGCGCTCAAAATATCCATCCCGTCAATTGTGAACACCTTTATCGGTCTGTTTAAGGATACGACATTGGTGCTGATCATTGGTCTACTGGATCTGTTGAGCATCGTTAAAACCGGCACAACGGATAAGGAATGGCTCGGAATGGCGAACGAAGGATATATCTTCGTTGCCATGGTATTCTGGGTTTTCTGTTTCAGCATGTCACGTTATAGCATCTGGTTGGAGAACAAACTCCATACCGGTCATAAAAGATAGGAGGCAGAGATATGAGTGAAGCTGCCAATACTCAAACACAAGAAGATGTTGCCATCCAACTGATCGGGATGCACAAATGGTATGGTGAATTCCATGTCCTTAAAGATATCAACCTGACGGTTGAACGGGGTGAGAAGATTGTGGTTTGCGGGCCTTCCGGGTCCGGCAAATCGACAATGATCCGCTGCATCAACCGTCTGGAAGAGCATCAGCAAGGACAGATTATCGTCGATGGCATAGAGCTGACCAATGACGTGAAGAAGATTGATGAAATCCGCCGTGAAGTCGGAATGGTGTTTCAGCATTTCAATCTCTTTCCGCATTTGACGGTTTTGGAAAACTGCACTTTGGCGCCGATTTGGGTTCGCAAAACACCGAAAGAGGAAGCCGAGGCTGTAGCTATGAAGTTCCTGGAACGGGTGAAGATCCCCGAGCAGGCGCTGAAATATCCGGGACAGCTTTCCGGGGGCCAGCAGCAGCGTGTGGCGATTGCCCGCTCGCTCTGCATGAACCCACGGATCATGCTGTTTGATGAGCCGACGTCGGCCCTCGATCCGGAAATGATTTCGGAAGTTCTGGACACTATGATCAGTCTCGCTGAAGAAGGCATGACCATGATCTGCGTGACCCATGAAATGGGCTTTGCCAAGACCGTGGCGGATCGGGTCATGTTTATGGATGCCGGTGAGATTATCGAACAGGCTCCGCCGCAGGAGTTCTTCGACAATCCGCAGAGTGACCGGACGAAACTGTTCCTGTCGCAGATCCTGCACAACGGCTAAATCGCGCAAGACAACAAAAAAGCCCGGTGAGAAATCACCGGGCTTTTTTTGTTGGATGAAAAGGCTAGCTGCCGGTTTTCAGTTGGTTCCAGTATTTTGTATTGAGCTTGCCGATCAGCCGGTCATGCCAGCTGCCAAGGCATTGGCGAAGGGTAAGCGAGCCGGCATAGGTGCGGACCGAGCATTCCTTCATAACGGCATTGGCATTGTCTTTCGCTTGCTGCGAGAAGGGCGCCGTCGCCAATATGTCTCGATACTCTGCTTCGGCTGCCAGCCGTTCACCGTCAGTGGCCCGGCCACGCCAGGGCAGGCGATTGATCGTCTGATTGAGAAGCTCCGCTGCATCGCGCTTTTGCGTATTGTCATCGACAATGCTGCTGGCCAATTGCCGTAACGGGCCGGTCGCCAGGTCAATATCCGCGTCCGTTTGCGGGTTGATGTCGTTGGCGATGGGCAGGGGCACAATGGACATATCTTTAGGGACCGAGATCCGAACAGACATGGGCCCATATTTTTTGAGCGCCGTCTCGTTAAAGGCGACTTTGACGGCGTTATGGCCACGGGCGGCCTCGATTTTCAAGTCGACGCTAGACAGCTTGACTTCCTGCCCCGTGTCGGTGATGCCTGTTAGCTGGAAATTGGTATCCCCATGCACATAATAGGCCGTGCCGGGATACGGCGAGCCGCGATGTTCTTGCAAGCAAATAGAAGAAAGTTCCACACTGCATTCGCCGCCGTCACAGGTCACCGGGATCGCCAGATCGGTGGAAGCGACAGCCATAATTTGCGGTGCCGCAGCACTGGCGAAAGCGAAAAGAGGTGTGGCGAGTAACGCGAGGGCAGTGGATCGTGACAATCTTGCCCTTGAAGTTTGAGAATTCATAAGGACCACTCCGATAACAGGGCATTCATGCACCCTTTTATCAGAGTATGTTTATATAGCGCAGAGGTCAAGAAAACTCAGGGTTTTGCCAAAAAAGTGATCAGGACTCGATAACGGGATCGATTTCCAGTTCTTGCTGTCGGATCGGCTGAAACCCGAACCGTTGATACATCGGCAGAGCTTTCGGGTGATCCAGCGTACAGGTATTGACGGTCACCGTGGCAGGGTCATCGCGCCAGGCTTCTTCCAACGCCCAGCTCAGGAAATACGGGCCCATCTTCATACCGATAAATTCCGGCATGATGCCGAAATACGCCAGATCAATCGCTTCAGGTATATCTGCTTTATTCAGCTCGGCAAAGCCCGCGGGAACGCCTTTGATATAGAGGACATAAATTTCTGTTGTCGAGCTGGTGATGATCGTCTCGAGCGCCGCATCGGTAAGCTTCTTGCGGTCCGTCCAGGCCCAGTCCCGTCCCACGGTATCATACAGATAACGGTAAAAGGACACCGTCGGGTTCTCGGCCTTGATAATCGCATGGGGGGCAGCCGGAGCGGGGAGCATGGCATGGGCTGGACGATCTTCCATCTTCAAATAAGTAATCGTCACCGGCCATTTGCCCGATAATGTCGGTTCGGGGGGGCGCTTGATAGGCATTGTTTATTGTCCAGTATTCACAGGTGTTGTTTCGTCCAGGCCCCATTCAGTCCAGGAACCATCGAACACGGCGACCCGTCGATGGCCCAGCAAATGCAGCCCAAATGCCAGCACACAAGCGGTGATGCCGGACCCACAGGACGTAATAACCGGTCGCGTGAATTCAATACCTGCTTTGGCAAATGCCGCAGATAATTCTTCGGCTGAACGCACTGTACTGTCGCCTGCATTTAGCAGGTCGGTGAACGGCAGGTTACGGGAATTGGGAATATGGCCGCCGCGCAGACCGGCGCGGGGTTCCGGGTCGGTTCCAAGAAAACGGCCAGCAGAGCGGGCGTCGACAACTTGTTCGCGGGCACTGTCAATATTACGCAGAACCTGATCTTTCTCGCGCAGCATAAAGCTGTTGATACGGGAGGTGAAATGACGTTCCGCTGGCTTGACAGGCAAATCCTCCAGCGGACGGCCTTCGGCTTTCCATTTCGGCAAACCGCCATCAAGGATCGCCACATCTTCATGGCCGAACAGTCGGATCAACCACCAGGCACGGGCGGCGCTAACCAATCCCGATCCATCATAGATCACGATACGGTTGCCATCGCCCAGGCCCAATTTCCGCATGCGGCTGGAGAATTTTTCCGGGCTCGGCACCATATGCGGCAGGGAGTTGTCGGTATCCGCGATCTCGTCGATATCGAAGAAGACGGTGCCTGGAATATGAGCTGCATCATATTCGGCCCGTGGATTGCGGTTGGCAGCAGGCATATACCAGGAGGCATCGACAATGCGGACATCTGGGGCGTTGGCATGTTCGGCCAGCCAGTCAGTGGAAACAAGGGAATTGGGATTTACATAGGACATGCGTGTTCTTTCGTCATCCGGTATTTTCGTCATCAAATATCAGGGATACCCGGCGGTTCTGCCGACCCTTTTTCTCTATTTTTCGGACCCGTACGGGCCCAATTTCAGAGGTATTACGTACATGTGTACCCCCGCAAGGTTGCAAATCGATGTCACCAACTTTGATCAGGCGAATACGCCCGTTACCGCGCGGTGGCTGCACGGACATGGTTTTAACCAATTCCGGCTGCGCGTCCAGTTCTTCTTCACTGATCCAGTCGCTGGTCAGCGAATGACCGCCCGCTATCACCCGGTTTAGCTGGGCTGTGATTTCTTCCTTGTCGAGGGTGGCTTCAGGTAAATCGAAATCAAGACGGCCTTTGCCATCGGACACCTGACCGCCGGTCACCGGATAGGGCAGGACAGCAGAGAGCAGGTGCAAGCAGCTATGCATGCGCATGTAACGGTGGCGTGTTTTCCAGTCGATTTCAATATCGACCGGGCTGCCAATGTCGGGCAGAATTGATCCTTCTGCCGGGACATGGACGATTTCGTCGGGAGTATCCCCTTTTACCGCGGTGACAATAGCGATTTCAGTGCCGTCCGCCATGGTCATCCAGCCGTTGTCTCCGGGCTGGCCGCCGCCTGTGGGATAGAAGATGGACTGATCGAGGACGATGCCGCCCGCCTCGTTAATAGCCGTGACAACGGCCTCAGTGGTGGTCAGGTAGGCATCATCTCGAAACAGGGGCAGCGTCATAACAGACTCCAGTGTGGATTTTTATCCTTCCAGCCAGGGAGCGACCGGGAGGTTCTTTTCCCGAAGCATATCAACGTCCATCAATTTGCTAAAGTACTTTTGCGCTGTATCGGCCAAAATGGTGACGATGGTATGCCCAGGCCCCATGTCTCGCGCCATGCGAATTGCCCCGGCCACATTGATACCGGATGACACGCCAAGCTGCAGGCCTTCATGGATATTCAGGTCATAGAGGACGTTTAGTGCTTCCACATCATCGATTTGATACGGAAAATCGATTTCTAACCCTTCCAGATTGGCAGTAATCCGGCCTTGGCCGATGCCCTCGGTAATGGAGCTGCCTTCTGATTTCAATTCACCATGTTTATAATAGTTATACAGCGCCGCGCCCATTGGGTCGGCCAGGCCGATTTTGACGTCGGGATTATGGCCGCGCAAGACGGTTGAAATGCCGGCAAGGGTGCCGCCGCTGCCCACAGCACAGATGAAGCCATCCACCTTGCCATCGGTCTGTTCCCAGATTTCCGGGCCGGTACCGTCGATATGTCCCTGACGATTAGCGACATTATCAAATTGATTCGCCCAAATCACACCTTGCGGATGGGTTTTGTTCAGTTCCTCGGCCAGACGGCCGGAATATTTGATATAGTTGTCCGGATCCTTATAGGGTTTGGCGGGAACCAGACGTAAATCCGCCCCGCAATAACGCAGCAGCGCTTTCTTTTCGTCCGTCTGGGTTTCTGGCATGACGATGACCGTCTTGTAACCTTTTGCATTGGCGACGAGCGCCAAACCAATCCCTGTATTACCGGCCGTTCCCTCAACGATTATACCGCCGGGTTTGAGTAACCCCTTTTTTTCCGCATCCTTGATAATGCCAAGTGCCGCCCGGTCCTTGACAGAACCGCCTGGATTAAGAAATTCGGCTTTGCCATAGATGTCACATCCGGTGAGTTCCGAGGCAGCAGTTAATTTAATGAGGGGGGTGTTGCCGATGCTGTCGACGAAATCTTTGCGCGTTTCCATGTGATCCATCTGTGGTTTGTTTTTTATACCAGTATATTCCTGTTAATCTATGGATATCCCACTTTATATTCAAGGGCTGAGATCGATAGAACGAAAAACCCTCAGTAAAGCTTTCGAGAGCAAGATTCAAAATTCTTAAATAATGCATTGTATTTCAAAGGGTTGTCGGCGAAGAAACGCCGAATCTCTTGACTCATTCATCAAATTCATCTAAAGTATAAATAGAATATATAGTAATTTAAAACTAATTTGAGTGTTATTCACTCGCCTGGCATTTTCATTGTGGAGCAATTTATAAGGCAACCAGGGATACCGACTATGCCGCTACCTTAAATATAATCAGAAACGACGCGGCCATCTGACACTTACTTTCCCCTCGACTATAGATCTGAAACCATGGCCGTTTTCCGGCCATTTAATATCTAACAAGTGGAAATAATTTATCCACGCTATTTGTACAGACTGCGAGGAATTATGAAGGGTGAACACTCGAAGGCCACTTCTTACGGCCAAACAACCTCAACCAAGTCATCTAGCGCATGGCGTTGGCGATGATCAGCGCCACATTGGGCCCGGGGATCACCACCAGCCCCAGGCTGACAATTATCAAGGTGAGATACAGTTCCATGACGCCAGAGTAGCATGGAATTTTTCTGGTTCAATTCATTGATGCGAAAAAGCTCGAGCGACACCTTATTTCTGCCTTATTACTCGTTAAACTGGACATACTGGTGAAAAAGATCCGATTTTAAGTTCATTTTGTAACCGGGGTCATAGAAGACAGTTCGTAAAAGCGGTATGGATGTGTATAAATTTTCGGGAGGGGCCGATGTCTATTAATTTTGTTTCTTTAAAACTTAAAGTACTTGGAGTGGGTGTAGCGGCGATTATCGGCGCTATGACATTGTTGAACGCGACAACCTGCGAAACGGGTTTTGCAACCGGTTGTGATCATGATGTAACCAACGCGCAGAGCATCGAGACAAGCGGTGTTATCAAGACACTTGACGTGATCCAGAAAAAAGGCTGACCGTCCGGCAGCCTTTTTCACGGAAACCGGCTTACTGGCCGGCGACGTGCCGATCGCCCCGGAACCAGTGAAGTGCGTCCCTATAATCAAAGACCAGTGACATCACATTGGTCGCCAGCAAAATCCACAAATAGATATCATACGCCGCCGACGCGTCAGGCCGGTAGAAGGCGATTAGGATGACCAATGCCGTCCACGGGATCAGATGGGGCAGGGCCATTGCCTTGGAAAATCCGCGACACCATAGCATGACCGGGAGATTTAAAATCATTCCGACATTGGCCAGGAAGGCAATCCAGTAACCCAACGGTTCGGTCAAAAAGAACAAGCTCACCATATTTATTGGCATGAGAAAGATCAGCATCCAAATTTGAACCCAGCCGGGCAGGGATCGGAATGATTGCCAAAGCGCGGCGAATACAGTCGGGTGAACGGTGCGTGTCATTTAATAATCTCCGGTGCAGGAAGAGTGTCGGCGTCATCGCGATTTTCAAGGTAACAGAAGTGCGGGGAAATGACGGACGAAACCCAGTTCGTCCGCCTGTGCCGTCAAGCCGCTTTTTGCCAGTCAAATTTCTGGAACGGCGCATCCACCGGTGTGTCCGCCAGATGATTGGTGTAGTTGGACATTACTTTTTGGGCGACGCCAAGCACCACTTCGAGTATCTGGCGCTTGCTGAAGCCGGCATCGAGAAATGCCTGGACGCCCGCGTCATCTACATGGCCGCGATTGCGCACGACGCTCAGGGTAAAATCGCGAAGCGCTTCCAGCCGTGCATTGGGTAGCGGTGTTTCGTTGCGCAGGGCGTCATTGATCTCGTCACCGACGCCCATGCCCTTGGCAATGGCTGTATGGGCGGGCACACAGTAATGGCAGTCATGTTCCACATTGACCGTTTGCCAGACCACAGTGACCTCATCCGCATCAAGGCTCGAGTCTGTGAATAAATCGCCAACAACATTATAGGCTTTTAATAGTCCCGGTGCCTCCACCATGACGGCATGCAGGCCGGGGATCATGCCGAATTTCTTTATTGAATTGGCGAGAAGGGATCTGCCCTCTTCGGTGGGGGCGTCGGTAGCTGTGTACAGGGTAAAGTCAGTCATGGTTTGCTCCAGGTTTGTATAAATTTGAGCCCGTGTTGGGTGAACCGGATATAGGTATCTTTGAGTGATCACTCAATAGTAACTTTGAGCAATCACTCAAACGTGATCATGTGCCGGGCAAAGCTGCAAGACAACCGGGGTAATTTGCCTTAAGTATAGGGCTATGACCCGTGCACGCCCTTATAACCGAGATGTTGCTCTGGATGCCGCCATGCGCCTTTTCTGGAAAAAAGGGTATCATGCGACATCACTCAAAGATCTTGAAGACGCACTTCACATGAAGCCGGGCAGTATTTATGCGGCTTTTTCCAGTAAGGAAGCCTTGTTCAGCGCGGCGCTTGAACGCTACTACAGGCGCAATAAGGCAGAGTTTTTAAGCGGCTTTGACGGCAATGTATCACCGCTTGGGAAGATGGTGGATTATCTGCGGTATCTTGGACAGAATCCGGCAGAAGATCCAGAATGTCGGGCCTGCATGCTGGTCAAGACGCTGCTCAGCGCAACACCGGATGAGGATGCCATCGCCGATCAGGCGCGGGGATATCTTGACGAGTTGAAAGGTGATTTTGCAACGGTTTTCGAGACCGCAAAGGCGGCAGGGGAACTGCCGGCGGATCTGGATGTAAAGCGGCTTGCCCGGCGCTACCAATCCGAGGTGATGACCCTCAGAATTGAGGCCCATCGCGGAACCAACGGCGAAGACCTCGCGGACCTGGCCGATGAAGCCGCCCGAAGCTTCGAGCAGCTACGCATTTAGAACTAACGCCGAAATTGACGCATTTTACCTAAAAATTAACCATAATAATTAACTATAATAATTAACTATATTTATTAACTATATTTATTAACCATAATAAATCTTCCAAAACCCGCGAAACCTTTATTACGCTCGTTGGTGAAAACATCAATAATTCACCCGCGATACGCTGATATAAATCCGCAATCAGGTGAGGGGAGCGCGCAGAATCGATTAAACCGATTCTGAAAAACAAGCGATTAGAGGGATTTAGGCTTCGTTTATGTTGTGATTGGCGGTGTTCTTCTGTGAGGAAAATGTGGAACTGATGTGGGAAAATTTACAAAATCGGCCGTTTTTCTGGCAGTTTTATTACGTTTCACAAATATAATTGTTTGATTTCAAGCAATTAGCGTTAACCGTGTTTGAAAATTTATTTTGTATTTGTTTAAAATTGTGGTTAAAAAAAGATTAATTAGTAAAATGCACCCGTTCTAACTAATCAGGTGCTGACTATTCAATATTCCGAAAGCACTCGTTTGCACTAAGAGTGTTCAGTCATTTATTGTTGCGTATATTTCGTAATTAATTCTTTTATCTATGAGAGGGGCGATAATGTCCATTAATGCAATTTCTATAAAACTTAAAGTACTGGGCTTTGGTGCCGCGGCCATAATTGGCGCGACCATGCTGCTCGGTGCAACAAATTCCGCGACGGCGGCAAGCTTTACCTGTCCGGATACTGCAGGCGGCGGGCAATGCTGGAACATCAACGGTCGAGGCGATCCTAGTGGTGATTTTAAAAATGCTCTTGACTGGCAAATGACCTTTGATGGAAGCCCTGAAGATAACTGGTCAGAACTTTCTGTATCACCGGGTTTCAGCAAATCCCAATTCTCGTATTCACCGCGGTCGTCAAAAGCGTTTCCAAATCAAAGCCCCGATGCCGTCCGGCTTGTACTAGAATCATCAGACTGGTTCGGAGAGGCATTGACACTGGTCGGACAGGTTGACAGCATTTCGACAGACAATAATGAAGTTAAAAACTATTCTACCGGTATTGATGGCCAAATCTACTATTTGCATGCTGGGCAATATGCCATGGCTTGGTACTTTGAAACTGTTCAGGACGGTTTTTTTGCTAATATGGCGGCAAAGGGCTGGAGTAATCTCCGTGTCTACAACACACAGATATCGGCCGTACCACTTCCAGCAGCCTTGCCGCTGTTTGGTGCCGCACTTCTCGGCCTCGTTTTCCTGAGCCGCCGGCGTAAAATCAAAGCAAAACAAGCCTAACAGGGCGATCATAGGGACGACAAGACGGCGACTTTTGGGTCGCCGTTTTTTTATGGGCCAGCCGAATTAACCGATCTTTAGTGTCTGCAGCCTATTTTCAGGGCGAAGGAGATAGGATGATCAGCGAGCTGAGACCCACAATTTGTTTGTTCGACGCGTTCCGCTTTGTGCTGGCGCACCGTTGGTCCTGTCTGATCCGGGCGGTACCGATCATTTTGATAACGGGCATTATGGCTTTTCTGGAAACCAGTATCCTGGCTGCCACCGAATATTTCACTCTGGTGATGAGGGAAATTTTATACGCGATTTTTGCTGTCTTTTGGCACCGATATGTCCTGCGCCCCGATTTGCGCGCGCAGATGGGATTTGGTCTGGCGTTCGGGCTGCGAGAAATCAAGTTTGCCGCAGCACTTCTTGTCTTCGTGGTGACCAGTTATCTTCTGGGGCGTAGTCTTGCGGGTGCGGTTGGTGTGAGTTCTATCAGTTCCGTGTTTGTCGTGATTGCCGTTGTTTATCTGGCTTTTTTGCCCTTCATCTTCCTTTTCCCCGCCATTGCCCTGGATCAGCCGCTTCAGATCGGTGTGTTTGCCCGGCGCATTCTGGACATGATTGTTCCCCTGGTTGGAACCATATTTATGGGGTTCGTTGCCGTCGTCGGGATTTCAATTTTGCTTTATCTGCCCGGAATATTGATTGCCCTTCGGAATCCCGATCTTGGAGATTTGGTGATCTTCCTGACATCCAGTTTTGTGATTGCGCCTTTTGTTCTCGCCGTGACGATCACCTTTGTGTCTTTTCTCTATCGGCAATCCCTTGGCGTCGTGATCGTCGACCCGGCCTGATCTTTTGGCTTGAACAGTTTTGACGCTTGCCGCCGCACATTTTATTTCCTACCGTAACCGACCCTATCAGGAGAACGAGAATGCTTGAGACCTATTCTGGCGGTTGCGCCTGCGGCGCTGTGCGATATGAGGTGATGGTTCCGCCGATGTTTGTGCATTGCTGCCATTGCACGGAATGCCAACGGCTGACCGGCAGTGCTTTTGTCATGAACGCGCTGATTGAAACCGCGCATATTCAGATCAAAAGCGGCGATTTGACGCCGATTTCCGTACCGACGCATAGCGGTGGACCCCACGATATCTATCATTGCAGCAGCTGTCAGACAGCGCTGTGGAGTGACTATGGCCGTAAACCAGCGTTGCGATATTTACGGGTAGGCACATTGGATGAGCCATCGCGGATGCCGCCGGACGTGCATATTTTTACCCGCTCCAAATTGCCCTGGGTCAATTTGAGCAATGAAGCGGCGGTCTTCGACGTTTATTATCATCAGGAAACCCTGTGGCCCGCTGAAAACTATGCTCGCCGCCGTGCTGTGGAGACAGCGTAACATGACGAAAAAAATCGGGATTGTGGGGGCGGGGGCCATTGGCGGGTTCTTCGGGGCGAAACTGGTTGCGGCCGGGTATGAGGTTTTCGTACTGGCCCGCGGAAAAAATCTTGAGGTGCTGACGACCGACGGCCTGTCCGTTCATTCAGATACGGGGGATGTCACGGTAAAATTCGCCGGGGTGTCAGACAAGGCCGAAGCGCTGGGCCAAATGGACGCGGTGATCTTCACGGTGAAAGGGCAGGATACGGCCAAGGCCGCCGAGGATATGTGGCCAATGATCGGACCGCAGACGGAAATTATCAGCTTTCAGAATGGCCTGTCTGGCGTGGAATTACTGGTGGAGTTGTTTGGCGAACACCGGGTGTCGGCGGGGATTACCTATATTCCGGCGGTTATCGATGCACCGGGTCAGTTACGGCATACGGGCAAGGTGACCCGATCGGTGTTCGGACCCTACACGCCGCGGGATATGGCTCTGCATCACGAGCTAGCAGCGGCGTTGCAGGCGGCCGGACTGGAGCTGAAAGCGCTGGACGAGCCGTTACCGGCTGTCTGGGAAAAATTTGTCGTGCTGGCACCGTTTCATATTATTGGCTGCCTGACCCGCATGTCGCTGGGCCAATGGATCGTCAATCCGGAAATGCAGGACCTGTTTTTGCGGGCCATGCTGGAAGTCTGCGCGGTCGGTATGCGCAAAGGCGTCGCCATCTCCGGCGATATTGCCCAAAAGCAGGTAGAATTCTGCCAAACCCATGCGGATCCGGGCACCCGGGCGTCGATGCTGGAAGATCTGGAGCGCGGCAAACCGTTGGAAATTGATAGCACGATGGGTTGGCTTTGCACGGAAGGCAAACGCCTCGATGTGCCGACACCAATCCATGATATGTGCTACGCGTTGCTCACACCGTATCGCGACGGCAAACCGGCAGGCTAGCCAACGGGCACGGCGAAAATCGTGATGAAGAGCAGACCGGCGGCGGCAAGTAGAAAAACGCCGCGCTGTTTGTTCGTTGTGGCCACGCTGAAGGCCACAAGGCATTGCATAAAGTAATAAAAGGCGAAGGCGCGGGAGGCCAGGGTCAGGATTTCGAATGTTTCCGCGGACCAGGTCAGGAGAATGGCGAAGCCGCAGATGATCAGATAGGTGAGCCGCACCGGAATTTTGTGGCCGGTGAATTCCAGCATATTGCCCGACGCACCGATGGTATCAGCGGTGGCCGCGCTGAACTGGCTGAAAATCGCAGCGATAACCAGCGGCAGAGGCAACCAGACGGCGACGGCCATGGCCAGATCCATGAGGGCGTTGTCGGCAACATCGTCGGACAGGACATACATGATAGGTGTCGCCAGGCCAACAAGCAGGATATAGACAATTGTCGAGACAATCTGGGCATTACGGCTGGCAGCGATACGGGTCGGGGCGTCAAATTCATCGCCAAGATAGCGGGTGGTTTCAAACCCCTGGACCACGATCAAACTGCCGCCCAGAACTGTGACAATCTGCCAGAGGGATTGGTCGGTGATATCTGGCAGGATCAGGCCGCCATTATACAGGACACCCATGTCATGCACAAAAAAGGCGACGATCATCAAGGCAATGATGGCCATCGTGGTGATCAGCGCCCATCGTTCCAGACCCTCGAGCACGCGCAGGCCTTTGGTGATCCCGATAAACAAAATGAACAGGATGATACCGGTGGTCAGGGCCCGCTGATTATATTCCGTGTTATTGCCGAGAAATCCCAAGCCGTAAGACGCTAGAATACGAATGTACAGGGTGACCGAAATAACATAGGCCGGGACCAAAGCGATATCGGCAATGCGCTCGAATAGGGACGTTATTCCGGTGGCTTTACCGGCTTCCAGTACCGGTTCTGCATATCGGATATTAAAGCGGATAATCGCGCCAACGCCATAGGCAACAAAGCAGATGCCGGCCATGGCGGGCAGGGCGTAGGGCCCAACTGAATCCGCCAGGACAGCGACGATGACCAAAAAGCCGCTGCCAAAAATGGAGGCCAGCGGCGTGGTCGTCCCATAGACGAATTTTCGGAACCATGGCGTCATGGATCTGCGCAAATTTTGTAGTCCCCCAACAGAACGTGTCGAACTTTTGCTCGGACCGTTCCGGATCTTAGTAAAGCGTGATCATATCACCGGGCGTAATCGGCGCCAAGTCTGTCGAGGCGGCGTTTGAGAGCGGCAAATTCGCGGGAGCCAATGGGGGCGCCGAGACCGGTCATGGCTTGCGCATGGGCCAGGTCCTGAACGTCCTTTGACGGCAGATGCACATTATTGCCAGCTTGTGCCGCAATTTGCATGCGACATGCCTGCTCAATGTAATACATCATGATAAAGGCTTCGGGGATGCTGCGGCCGCAGGTGAGCAGGCCATGATTGCGTAGGAACAATATCTGTTTTTCCGATCCCAGATCCGCAAGCAAGCGGGTCTGTTCTTCGGGATTGAGGGCGAGCCCTTCATATTCATGATAACCGATTAGGCCGGTATAAAGCAGGGCCGTCTGGCTGAGCGGGAGGAGGCCTTCACTTTGCGCTGCAACACCAACACCGGCAACTGTATGGGTATGGATAACACAGGCTATGTCCGGCCGCGCCTCATGCACACAGGAATGAATGATAAATCCGGCCGGGTTAATCTCATCTTCGCCGTGGTCAATGATATTGCCGTTCAAATCCACCTTGACCAAATTGGAAGCGGTGACTTCTTCATATAACAACCCAAATGGGTTGAGCAGGAAATGCTCTTCTGGTCCGGGAACCCGGGCAGAGATATGGGTATAAATCAGATCATCCATGCCGAAATGTGCGATCAGGCGATAACAGGCCGCAAGGTCGACGCGGGCCTGCCATTCATCAAGGGACATGCTGTTTGTGCGGATGGCTTGTTGATTTCCCATGATGATCTCCGTTGGCTAGATATGTTGGTATTTATATAGACGTGTAATGTGACTATTCCGTGAATTCGAACAGACTATCGAAGGTTGGTTCATACAGGAGAATACGGGTCTGTTCGTCGACAACAGGTACTGATGTTTTTAGCGTTTTCAGGACCTCCCTAACGGCTTCAAGACTGCTCGTGCGAATTTGCAGGGCGCCAAAAATCGACGGCCGATCGTTGAGAGAACAGGCGAGAGACCCGAACCGCGCCGCATAGGCTTCGGGAGACAGTATCGTCAGTGTTGCACCATTCAGCGGCAAGGTTTTTGTCTGACCATCTGTTGCGACCTCGGTTTCGAGGAGAGCGGCAAATTTCTCCGCTTCTTCCATTGGAGAAGTGGAGGCGACAACAAAATCTGTGATGGCCTCAGCACCATTGGCATGACGTTGCCATTCCGGCCGCCAAACCACATCTGGCGTATGATGCTCACAGAAATAAACACGACCGCCTGGAAAAGTTCCGCCTTTGACGTGGGTTGTGGTGAAGCTGGCATCGACATCGCCGTCTGGTAAGGCAACTGGACGAGTAAAGGATTTTGTAGGCCCGGCGGCAATCCCCAAGCTTTCCAGTATATCCAGATTAGCTTGTGCGCCGGCCGTTTTAAAAACGAGACCATTCAGGCCCAACGGCGCGTCCGCAATATCCGGCCGGCCGGCAGCGGCGCCTTTGCTTTCTGCGGGCAGCCCAATAAGTTCGAGATAATCGGTACCGAACATCATCAGATGATTAATGGAGCCAAGGGAATGATATCCGCGCTCTGTCAGGTGAAATCCGAGATTTGAAAATATTTGTGCGGCTTGGTCCATATCAAAACCAACATTGATGACCGCGTGATCCAGCTGTGCCTGTTCCGGCATTCTTTTATCTCCTGTTCGCAAAGAGGGAAGATCTTTTGATTACCTTAGAGGCAACGGACGAACAAGGTCAATGGCGCCCGAAGCAAATACCGGGCGCCCTGTTATTGTGGATATATCGTTTCTAGAACATGGCATCCTGCTGGGCGGGCCATAATTTTGTATCGCAGCCTTTACGATCGGCACGTGCTTTGATGCCCTGGTTTGTATTGAGCACGTCATTACCTTGGCCGAATTTTTGCTTGCCCTCGCCAAAATAGCCGGTGACGGATTTTGTGTTCTCAGCATACTCAGCGGTCAGTTGTTCGCAACTATACGTCCGGTCATCGCGGGTTGTTGTACAGGCAGCGACGGTTAGGAGTAGCGGTAAAATTATCAGCTTTTTCATTATGTTCCCTCATATTAAGAAATTTGATAGTAAAAGGAAACATAGGTAGACGTGACTGTCAAATCTTTGCGTGCACAGGGTTGGTAATGAGCAATTATGCCTATTTATCTCAGATTTTCTCGGTAGAGCCAGCGGACGTAGGTAACGTCAGTTTCTCAAATAGCCTTTGTGTAAGCCTCTAACAGTTAGTGAAATACATTGATCAACCAGAGCGTAACAGTCTAACGGCCTGTTCAGAATAAATATCAACAATAAGCTTAAATGGCCCGGTCTGGTTGGGCAGGCCAATTGGAAACATCGCATTTATCTGACACAGCGTTGTTCTTGAGGGCCATATTCAGATCTAGGCGTCTGTCGGCATCTAACCGTTGTCGCTTATTCCCGCTTCTATTATTGGTGATGACCTCGGTATTGTCGCGATAATCTTGAGTGTAGCCAGCGCATTTTTCGGCGAGTGTTTTCGGGGCTGTATTACAAGCACTTAGAAAAATTGCGATGAACAGTAGAAGAACTGTTTTCATGGTTTTCTGCGCTTTCAAATTATGTCGAAAAAAAAGCCTCTGAAGCGCACTCCAGAGGCTTTTTGAATTGGCTCCCCGAGCAGGACTCGAACCTGCGACAGGCTGATTAACAGTCAGCTGCTCTACCAACTGAGCTATCGGGGATCAGTAGCCCGAACGCTTTCGGGATGGCGGCTTATAGCAATTGCGCGATAGCCTGCCAAGCCTTGATTTTGTAAAACCGAAAAAAATTTATGACGCGGATTGGAAAAACCTGTTTCTGTTAGCTATTCGCCGTGGGCCTCGGCAATTTTCTTGTCCGTATTATATTGGCTTAACGCATAGACGGCCCAGATCGCAGCCGGTATCCATCCGATTAAGGTAATCTGCAAAATCAAGCAAAAAATGCCTTGAAAAGGTTTGCCGATGGTAAAGAAGACAATGAAGGGGAGGAGGAGGGCTAGGATGAGTCTCATGGCAATTTCCTTTGTACTGAATATGCCGGGCAGCTTACCCAAGCAGATCTGAGTTGGCAATCAGTAGATAATGGTCGGGATTTGGCCGCGATACATGGAACAGAAAATGTCACAATAAGGGAAAGCGAAAAATGGAGGCCTGGACCGGAATCGAACCGGTGTAGACGGATTTGCAATCCGCTGCGTCACCACTCCGCCACCAGGCCTCGTAACTGTGGTGTTTGCTTAAAAAGCCTAGGCGTTATAAGAGCTTGCCGGAGGGCTGTCAAGGAGTCGAATACGGAGTCCAAAATTACCATTTATGAACGGTTTTAAGGGGCTGGAATTTTTCTGATTACGAAATGGACACTGGATAAGTGAAAAATATGAGGTGAACAATATTAAGCGTGAAATGTATAAGGATCGCCGAAACTAATCGGCCGCTAAGTAAATACGTTAGCCCATATAAGTAAGCCTGCAACCGCGCATCCTAAAGTTAACCAAATAAGAAATTCCGGAGTGAGTGATGTCCGTACAATGCAACTGGCGTAATTGTTTATTCTATCGACGAAAAATTATTTTTCACTTTGCGTGATTTTTTTCAGGGCAACTGATTTCGATCAGCGTAGCTTTACAAGAGGTCCCGGATCATAAAGCCGCCAATAAAGGCGACGATAACGGCGATAACCACAACGATGAATGTGGTTCTGGTATCTTCGCGATGCCGGATATGCAAGCTATCAATTCTGCTGTTTATATCATTTAGTCCAGCATAATAGCCGGCCGAGTAGTCACCTTCTTCAGGTTTTCCAGATTGTATTTTATCCATTGTTAGCAGCCTAATGACTATTTTATCTATAGATTATATACTAAATATAGGTGTTACCCAATTCCCGGATTTCGTTACATTGTAACTTTCCAGTTATCTTCAAAAAAGCGCCCAGAAATTGTTTCACGCGGTGCCAACGCGAACTACACCACACAAACACAGGGAAATTATGGCAGGGTCATTTTTTTTGAAGTAGGGTTTTTTCTGGAGTTGTGCTCCGGCAGTTTCTAGATACAAATACAAAAGAGCTGATTACAGATTCACAGGAGAATAGGCGGTTGGGATGAAGAAGGTATTGTTTGAAAAAGATGGTCGTATTGGGCGCATTACCCTGAATCGACCCGATGTCATGAACGCCATAGATGATGATCTTCCACAAGAGCTATCCGAAGCCGTTGCGAAAGCTGACGCGGACCGGGATATCCATGTGATGATTCTCGCCGGCAATGGGCCGGCTTTTTGTGCGGGATACGACTTGACCTATTATGCGGAAAGCAAGGGTAAAAATGTAATTACTCAAGAGATGCCGTGGGATCCCATGCAAGATTACGCCTTTATGTGGCAAAATACCCAACATTTCATGTCGCTTTGGCGGGCAATGAAACCGGTCATCTGTAAAGTTCATGGTTTTGCCGTCGCGGGTGGTTCAGATATCGCTCTCTGCGCGGATATGACGATCATGGGAGATAATGCAAAAATTGGTTATATGCCGGCGCGGGTTTGGGGATGCCCGACGACAGCAATGTGGGTGTATCGCCTCGGTGCAGAAAAGGCCAAACGCATGTTGTTTACGGGTGATAAGATTGATGGTCGAGAGGCAGCCGCAATGGGACTTGTTCTCAAATCAGTGCCAGATGAAACACTGGATGCGGAAGTAGAAGCCATGGCCGAGCGCATGGCAACGGTTCCTATAAATCAGCTGACAATGCAGAAAATGGTAATTAATCAGGCCATTGAAGCCACAGGTATGGAAAGTACCCAGCGGTTGGCGACAATTTTTGACGGCATTACACGGCATTCTCCTGAAGGTTTAAACTTCAAGCGCCGAAGTGAAAATGTTGGCTGGAAACAAGCGGTTCGCGAACGAGACGGGGGTACTTATGAATGGACGGAGGATCGGCCTATAAATCCTAAGGGATGATACATAAGAATATCCGCGTTATGCCTTGCCTTTAGTCTGCATTATTCAGTATAAAAGCCGTAGCATTAAAACAGGGTAATCTCGAATATTATGATAACCGAAAAATTTGCCGAAGCGCGCCATCATATGGTGCTAAGCCAATTGCGCCCCAATCAGGTAACAAGTGACCGTGTCGCCGACGCCATGGATACTGTGCCACGTGAAGAATTTGTTCCTAAAGAGTTGCGTGCAGTGGCGTATCTAGATGAAGATCTGGAAGTCGCTCCTGGGCGGTTTGTGGTTGAACCCCGTGTTTTCGCTAGGCTGCTGCAAGAGGCAGACGTAAAAAGCACTGATGTGGTTTTAGATATCGGGGCAGGCACCGGTTATTCTTCCGCTGTACTCGGGCAATTGGCCCAAGCTGTTGTTGCGATCGACAAAAACCCGGATCTTGTTGCAAAAGCGTCAGATACCTTAAACAAGTTAGAATGCGATAATGTCGCCATTGTCGAAGGGGAGTTGGCAGACGGGAACAAAAAACATGGGCCCTATAATGTCATTCATATAAATGGGGCAATTGATGTTGTGCCGATGAGTTTACTTGAACAGTTGACGGACGACGGACGGCTAGTTTGCGTCTTGGGGGGCAATCCGGGAACGGCGACTGTTTATATGCGGACTGGGGATCAGTTTTTCCCGCGCAAAGCCTTTGATGCATCTGTTCCGGTATTAAAAGATTTGATGGCGCCCGCGACATTTGAATTCTAGCGGAGCAAGAAGGTTGTTACATAATGGCAACGTAATAATCGAACATTCTTGTTAAGGTTAAGATTTCTATAATCATTTGGTTCAATAATAGTCGATGATGTGTTTGTAGTGACGAGAACTGTTTATATTAGTTGATAAAAACAGTGTTCGGGACTAAATTATTATATGGTTAATTTCTTGGTAATCCAAAATTGGATTTGAGAGGCGAGTAAAGATGAATAAAATGGCCTTAACTGTCGCGTCAGTTATCGCGGTAATTTTACCGCTATCTGGTGTGAGCGCCGAGACACTGAATGAGGCACTGGCAGCGACTTATCAGAATAATCCGACCTTACAAGCGCAGCGTGCGAGTGTTCGTGGCGTCGACGAAAATGTCTCGCAGGCGATCTCCGGATGGCGCCCTGAAGTTTTCGCGACGGCAGACGCCTCGGCACAACATAGTAATACCAATATTACGAACAATCCGGGTGGCAGCAAGGATACGACACCAACACAGGCCACTTTGACCGTGTCTCAGCCTGTCTATACCGGCGGCATAACAGATGCGACGACAAAATCAGCAGAAGCCACGGTGCTTGCGGCACGTGAGTCTCTTTTGTCAACTGAACAGGCTATTTATCAGCAGGCAGTATCAGCCTATGTGAGTGTTTTGAGTGGAACCGCTGTTGTTGATCTGAACAATAACAACGTCGCCGTTCTGCGACGCCAACTGGAAGCAGCGCAAGATCGGTTTGAAGTGGGTGAAATTACCCGGACCGATGTCGCGCAGGCGGAAGCCCGACTTGCAGATCAGATTTCCAACCTGATTCAATCAGAAGGAAACCTTCGATCAACGCGGGCAAATTTTGAACGCATTGTCGGAAAAGCGCCAGAGGGACTGGTAATACCGGCGATTCCGGCTGATTTTCCGGAATCAGAGGATGCCGCACTGATTACTGCGCTCGAAAACCATCCTGATATTAAAACAGCAAAATTCAACGAAGAAAGCTCGCGGCACGATATCCGGGCAACATCGGGTCAACTTCTTCCGATTATTTCGGTGGATGGTACTTTGGCTCATGGTAATGAAGTATCCGGAAATGGAACTTGGGCCAATACGGCAAGTATCGGAGCTTTTTTGACTGTCCCGCTTTATCAGTCAGGCTCGGTTTACAGCCAAGTACGTCAGGCCCGCCAGATTAACAGCCAGCGAATGCAGGAAATTGAAGAAGCGGTTCGTCTGATCCGGGAAAGCGTCGTCCAGTCATGGGAACAGTTGGAAACGGCCCGTTCTCGAATTGGTTCTAACCAGGAAGCTGTTCGCGCCAATACCATCGCGTTGGAAGGCGTGGAACAAGAAGCGCAGGTAGGTTCGCGGACAACTCTGGATGTTTTGAATGCTGAGCAAGAACTATTGGATAGTAAGGTAAATTTGGTGCTTGCGCAGCGGGACCAATATGTCGCGGTTTATAATGTCGTGGCCTCTATCGGAAGGCTGAATGCGCGCGATCTCCAGCTTGATGTGGATTATTATGATCCGGCAACCAACTATGACCGTGTTCGGGATAAATGGGTTGGAACTGATGGCGGCCTGAATTAAGGGTTCCTTAAAGGAACAGTGCCATATTAGAGGCGAAGACAAATTTATTGAGGCGTTCTGCAACTTGTACGGAATGGCAGGACCTTTTGTTTCGATGGTGGATTGAACATGAGTGATCAGAAAACAGAACAAGAACCGACGATGGAAGAGATATTGGCTTCCATTCGCCGTATTATTTCTGAAGATGGCGACGAAGAAACAGAGGGCCAAGAAGCTGGCGCTGAGGCGGTTGAAGAGATTGAACCAGAAGTCGAAGCTGCTGCAGAGCCTGAGCCGGAGCCGGAGCCCGAAGTGGCTTCAGAGCCAGAATCTGAGCCAGAACTAGAACCTGAACCAGAACCTGAAGTGGCTTCTGAGCCAGAACCGGAAGCCGAACCAGAAATTGATGAGGATGACATTTTGGAACTGACTGAGGAAATTCAGGAAGAAATTGCGGCTGCCGAAGAAGAAATTGAATTGGGCGCTGAATCTGAGATTGAAGAAGATTCTGACATCGAAGACGACACGGAAGCCGAACCGGCAATGGCCGCTTCGGAATCTCTGACAACTAACAGCCTGCTGGCTGATCCTACTATCGCTGCAACCACTTCTGCTTTTGCCAACCTGGCTGGCGCGGTTGCCTCTTCACGGGGACTACAAATGGGTAACAATGCTACACTCGAAGAAATGGTCAAAGATATGGTTCGGCCAATTTTGAAAGAATGGCTTGATCAAAATCTCCCGCAGATTGTTCAGCGTATTGTGGAGCGTGAAGTGAGCAAGCTTGCCGATCGTGCAGACGAAGACGAATAAAGTCTTTCCTGCAGGGCGGTGAGCCGACTATATTACTCCCGAACTTTTTGCAGATTTATCAATAAAGAAAGGTTCAGCAATGCTGGACAAATCTTATCGACCCCAAGAGGTCGAAGGAAAGCTCTATTCGAAATGGATGGAGCAAGGCGCGTTCTCTTGTGGGCGAGCCGACACGGATGATGCCTTTACCATTGTTATTCCACCGCCAAATGTGACAGGCAGCCTTCATATGGGGCACGCTCTCAACAATACACTTCAAGACATTCTCGTCCGGTTTGAACGGATGCGCGGTAAAGATGTTCTCTGGCAGCCGGGCATGGACCATGCCGGTATCGCCACACAGATGGTCGTTGAACGACAGCTGGCGGAGAAGGGGATCTCCCGTCATGATCTCGGCCGTGAGGCATTCGTTGATAAAATCTGGGAATGGAAAAGTGAATCCGGTGGGCTGATCTTTGAACAGCTTAAACGACTAGGCGCAACATGCGATTGGGACCGCGAGCGGTTTACCATGGATGACGGGTTATCTGTCGCCGTGCGTAAGGTTTTTGTGCAGCTTTTCAAAGAAGGGCTGATCTATCGCGACAAGCGCCTGGTAAACTGGGACCCGCAATTTCATACTGCAATTTCGGATCTGGAAGTCGAACAGCGCGAAGTTAATGGCCATATGTGGCATTTCCGCTATCCGGTCGAAGGAGAGGACGGACGTTTTATTACCGTTGCGACAACTCGCCCGGAAACCATGCTTGGAGATACCGGGATCGCCGTCCATCCTGATGATGAGCGTTACAAAGATCTTGTTGGTAAATTCGCCATTTTACCTATCGTTGGACGCCGAATTCCTATCGTTGCAGATGACTATGCAGATCCAGAACAGGGTTCTGGCGCTGTTAAAATAACACCGGCACATGACTTTAACGATTATGAAGTTGGTAAGCGCGCCGGCCTCGAGGTCATCAGTATAATGGACGAAAATGCCCATTTGAATGATGCTGTTCCTTCCGAGTATCAGGGAGTTGAACGTTTTGCTGCCCGAAAAAAAATCGTTGCGGAAATGGAAAAACTCGGCCTGCTGGAAAAAATTGATGATCACCCCCATACGGTTCCCTATGGTGATCGTTCCGGTGTGGTGATCGAACCGCTCTTGACGGATCAATGGTTCGCCGACGCGGCGACATTGGCACAACCGGCAATTCGAGCCGTTGAAAATGGCAACACACAATTTGTTCCTGCCAAATGGACTAATACCTATTACGACTGGATGCGAAATATTCAACCCTGGTGTATTTCTCGCCAGCTTTGGTGGGGACACCGGATCCCGGCTTGGTTCGGACCGGATGGCAAGTTCTTCGTGGAAGAGACCGAAGAAGAAGCAATTGCGGCGGCCGAGGCGCACTATGGCCGTACGGAGCCATTGATCCGCGATGAAGATGTGCTTGATACATGGTTTTCGTCTGCCCTTTGGCCATTTTCAACCCTTGGCTGGCCCGAGAAAACACCTGAGCTGGCGAAATACTATCAGACAGATGTGTTGGTAACCGGATTTGACATTATCTTCTTCTGGGTTGCCAGGATGATGATGATGGGATTGCATTTCACCGATGAAGCGCCGTTCCATACTGTCTATATACATGCACTGGTCCGGGATGAGCATGGCGCAAAAATGTCTAAATCAAAGGGCAATGTCGTGGATCCGTTGGATCTTATAGACACTTATGGTGCCGATGCATTGCGTTTCTTCCTGTCGGTTAGCGCCGCGCAGGGCCGAGATGTTAGCTTGTCTGAACAGCGGGTTGAAGGATATCGTAATTTTGCCACTAAACTTTGGAATGCGGCACGATTTTGCGAAATGAATGAATGCATCGCACCGAAGAATTTTGATCCTTTTGCGGTTGAGCAGCCAGTAAACCAATGGATCGTTGGTGAAGTTGTAAAATGCGAGTCTGCCGTTCGGGCTGCATTGGAAGGGTATCGTTTCAATGATGCCTCAAACGCGGTCTATGCTTTCACATGGAATGTATTTTGTGACTGGTACCTTGAGTTTGCAAAACTGCCGTTTCAAGGGGATGATGTGAAAGCCAAGGCGGAAACAAAAGCTACGGCTGCCTGGGGCCTCGATCAAATCCTTAAGATTCTACATCCCTTCATGCCTTTCGTTACCGAAGAAATTTGGGGCAATCTTGGCATTGAGCGGACAACAGATCTCATCGTCGCTGATTGGCCGGTTTACCCGGATTATGCAATGACATCAGCACAGGCAGAGATGGACTGGGTGCAGGAACTGATCGCAGGCGTTCGCGCAGTTCGGAGTGAAATGAATGTTCCGGCAGGCGCCAAAGTTCCTTTTATATTCAACGACGGCGATGAAAAGCAAAATCAATGGCTGGATCGCAACTGGGCGATAATTTCCCGTATGGCACGGCTTGAGAGCAAATCAATCAATATGGCGTTGCCAAAGGGGGCGTTGCAATTCGTTCATAGTGGTGCAACCGTTGGATTATCTTTGGCTGAAACCATGGATGTCGGGGCGGAAAAGGATCGTTTGGCCAAGGAAATCGGTAATCTAAATGGCTATATGATGGGTTTGAATAAAAAGCTTGGGAACGAAAAATTCGTCGCCAATGCGCCAGAAGACGTGGTCACAGGTGAGAAAGCCAAGTTGGCTGTTGCAGAACTCAAACTGGCGAAGCTCAATGACGCGGCAGCTAGGCTTGCCGAACTATAAGTTTTTTTGACTTTCTAAAAGAGGCGGCTCATTAGGGCCGTCTTTTTTTGTGCTCATATTTTTTTAATTGTCTCTTGATCCCTTATGGTTCTAAACTTCACTCGTCTTATTCTTTCCAAATAAAAAAATAGCGCACCCCATCGCTTTAACCAAAGGACATTAAGATGACAGAAATTCATTTTCTCCCTGCCTATGAACAAGCTAGAAAAATTGCGACAGGCGAAATCGGCGCGGAAGAGCTGCTGGATCATTATCTTAAACGTAATGGAACATATAATAGTGCTTTAAATGCGGTTATCTGGATGGATGAAGTCAGCGCCCGTCAGCGAGCGCGAGAAACAGATAAAGCGCGGGCGCGGGGGGATCGGTTAGGGCTGCTTGCAGGCGTTCCCATGACCATCAAGGAAAGTTATAATCTGGTGGGTAGTCCGTCGACATGGGGCAATCCAGCTTGGAAAGATCATTTTCCGGAGCGTAACGCGATGAGCGTTCAGCGCTTGTTGGATGCCGGGGCAAATATTTTCGGAAAGACGAACGTTCCGTTTATGCTGGCGGATTGGCAGAGCTTCAACGACATTTATGGAACGACAAATAACCCCTGGGATGTCAACCTGACTCCCGGCGGCTCCTCTGGCGGTTCGGCTGCCGCGATGGCTGCGGGTTTGAGCGGAATTGAAATTGGCTCTGATATCGGTGCTTCTATTCGCAATCCTGCGCATTATTGTGGTGTTTGCGGTCATAAACCAACTTATGGAATTGTTCCGGGGCATGGCCAGAAACCACCCGGGATCGTCGCAGATAGTGACATCGCCGTATTGGGCCCTATCGCCCGTTCAGCTGTTGATCTGGAAATTGCTTTAGACATCATGGCAGGGGCGGGACAGCCAGATAGCTCCGCTTGGATTTTGGACTTGAAGCCGGCGCGCCACAAAAAACTATCTGACTTCAGGATTGCGGTGATGACATCGGCGCCCGGTTTCGATGTGGATAATGATTATCAGGCTTGCCTGAACGAAATGGCGGAAAAACTTGCGGCCAGTGGTGCAACGGTAAGCCGGACGGCCCGCCCTGATATCGAAATTGCGCATGCCTATGAGACTTATATTTTGCTTCTACGCGCGGCGACTTCTGGTGCGTTGTCGGAGGAACAATTGGAGCGTTTCAGGGGAATAGTGGCAAATAGCAGTTCCGACGATAAAAGTTATTTGACCTTGATGGCACGGGCGGGAACGTTGCCGCATAAGGAATGGTTACGTTTGAATAACGAGCGGCATTTGATGGCCCGAAAATGGGCGGTTTTCTTTGAAGACTACGATGTCCTTATTTGCCCCGCTGCGGCGGGGCCGGCATTTCCGCAAAATCAGGTTGGCGAACGCCAGGATCGCATGATTGATATCAATGGCAATTTGCAACCCAGTACGGATCAAATGTTCTGGGCCGGATATTCAAATATGGTTGATTTACCGTCGACAGTAATTCCGGCGGGGAAGACACCTGCTGGGCTTCCCGTCGGATTGCAGGTTGTTGCTGCATATGGCGAAGATCGAACCTCTTTAGCCTTATGCCGATTGATCGAGGAGCGTTTTGGTGGATTTACACCACCGCCCGGTTACGACTGAAAATATCTTAATTCGCACAGTAATCTCTAAGGGATTGATTGCGAATAGCTTTTTCCAAATTGGATTGGGTTAAGCTAAAAACTACCTAAAACTACGGATTTTTCGAAAGATTTTGTTCATAAACTCCTGATACCTCTGAAATAAGGGTGCTTTTGCCGGAACTGGCTCATTAGTCAAATTGCTACGTGAAGCTGGCATACGCAGGTATACTGTCCAGGAGGGAATTATGGCTTATGCCATTAAAATGATTCAACCCACTTCGCGCAAGCGCGACACGGGATATAGCGGCGTCGCGTGGACCTGTCTGTTTTTTGGTCCCTTTCCCGCCCTATATCGCGGCCATATATTTGGCTTTATCGGCATGACAATCGTCAATTTCGCGACATTAGGTTTGTCGACGTTCGTTTTTATCTTTGTTTACAACGCGTGGCATTATCATTCTTTGCTCAGCCGCGGGTTTCATCCAGCCGGTCATCAATTTGGTAAAGTTCGAGAAAATATTGTTGAGGTAACAGCTGACAATAACAATAGTCCGGAAGATATATTTGAAATGGAAGATTTGCGACAGCGCCGACGTATAATGCTCGCGTCGCCGGAGCTTTCCGAAAACCTGATAGATGACAACCTTCGTTGATCCCTAAAGCAACATATAACTGCTGGTGACATGACCGACAGGTTTATCTGCATCGCCTGTGTGTAAATTAACTTCTCCAAACATGATTGTCCTGCCAGGTTTAATAATCCGCGCGACGGCGAACAATTCTGTATCTTTAACTGGTCTTAAGAATGACGTCTGAAGATTGATAGTCGTCATATTTACGAAATCACCTGCAAAAGCCGCCACAGCAAAGACCATGGCAGTGTCAGCAAGGGCCATAATCGCCTGTCCACTCATTGTTCCCCCCATTCTGTTGAGATCAGTGGAGGCCGGAATTCGAAGTGTTACGCCATCCTTTTCAACTCGGACGAAACTGATATCCAGGGCCTTTACCCACGGGGCAAACGCACTTTCATAGAAAACTTCGGCATCTTTGATGGAGAGGGCTGGCATTATTTGGGTCCTATATTGTGGCATTCGCAAATACGGATCTTTTTATTCATTAATTCTTTGCGATCAATCTAATACTAATTAGCAATATTAGACGCGTCTAGCCGTTTTAGTTTTAGCCAAAAGATAATGTTGGTTTTCGCGATATCGCCGGAATCATATTTAAAATTCGAGTTTCTTAGCGAATACCTGCAGAATAAAGATGCGAAAATTAACCATAACGCCCTATTGTTTCTTAATTGAAATGGTTAATGTTGCAATTAAATCATACCTTTATAGTTAATATACGTAATTCGACGCTTATTAAAATAAAGAGATATATTTACCTAAAATTTTATTATAATTTCCTTTCAAGTATTTAGGTTTATGGGTTTTCAATTTTTTAAGTTGATTTGATTTATGTATTGGAGCGCACGATGATTAAAAAGGTAATTGCAACAACATTTGCCGCAGCTGCATTAACAGCTGTTCTGGCATCACCAGCGGCGGCGGTAAGCGTCAACCTAATTTCGGATGGCGGATTTGAAACCGATAAAGGTTTGGGCAACAACGGCTGGGGTGTTTTCGACAATGTCGGCGCTTGGGCAAGAACAAATGGCCAAGGAATTGAAGTTCAACGTGGCCAGAATATTGGTGGCTCGAGCCCACATGGTGGCCAGCAGAAAATCGAACTTGATAGCCACAATCTGGATGATAAAGGCCAGCCAAAAAATTACGAGAGCAATTCTGCAATGCAGCAAATTGTTTCACTAGACGCAGGATCGTATGAATATTCTTTTTGGTACCGGGGACGGACCAAGGATGCCGGCACAAACGGTATTGGATATCGTATCGCCGATGCCGATAACGATGAAAGTATCTTCAAAGACGAAGTAACAGGCGTGAAAAAAGATGGCTGGGTTCAATATATTGAAACCTTCAGTTTGTCTGAAGCTACCAATGTTGCTTTTTGGTTTGAAGCAACTGGCAAACAAGATACTTATGGTGGATATCTTGACGACGTACGGTTGTCTGCTGTTCCGATTCCAGCCGCTTTGCCGCTCTTTGGCGCAGCGCTATTGGGCATGGGCTTCTTGGCTCGTCGTCGTAAGCAAAAGACAGCGTTGCAAGCTTAATACACGGCTTTTCAGACGTTTAAGACAAACGGCGCCTTTCCGAGGCGTCGTTTTTTTTTGTTTTTGCGTAGCTGGCTCATCCTACGCTTTACCTGATCGCGTATATCCTCAATAATCTAAAAAAACTCAAAAGGGAGTACGGGATGTATATTACTCAGATACTAAAGCGTGCGGTTCAGACCCGAGGTGATTTGATCGCGACGATCTGCGGTGAAAGGCAACATACCTACAAGCAGTTTTCTAATCGGGTTCAAAAATTCGCCGGCGCTTTGCGGAGCCTGGGTATCGGTGACGGGGAGCGGGTTGCTATTCTTGCCCATAATTCTGATCGGTATCTGGAGTTTTATTACGCTACGCCTTGGGCCGGTGGTATTTTCGTTCCAGTGAACACCAGATTGGCTGTTCCTGAATTTGCTTATTGGCTCAATGATTCAGGCTCTGAAATCCTGTTGGTCGATGATGCCTTCGCCGGTGTTGTTGCACAATTGAGAGAACAGGTGCCGAGCCTGAAACATATTATCTATATCGGTGAAAGCGATACCCCAGCTGGTATGTTGGATTACGAGACACTTGTGGCAGACCATGACCTAGTAGAAGATGCGGGCCGCAACAATGATGAGTTGGCGGGCCTTTTTTACACAGGGGGTACAACCGGCGTGTCAAAAGGCGTCATGCTCAGTCACCGTAATTTTGTTTCGAATACACTAAATTCAATGCCTGCCTTTAATTTCAACGAAGGATCTCGTTGGCTTCATGCAGCACCAATGTTTCACATTGCCGATGGCTGTGCGGTGTTTGGTGTGACTATGGGACTGGCCACTCACGTCTTTATTCCCGGTTTTACGCCAGCAGGAACCATGCAGGCGATGCAGGACCATAAGGTGACCAACACGCTTTTGGTGCCGACCATGGTCAATATGGTAGTGAATGATCCCACTGTTGGTAATTATGACTTATCTAGTGTTCGCGATATTGTCTACGGTGCGTCTCCGATGCCTGAAGCTGTGATTGTAAAGGCAATAGAAGTTCTGCCGAACTGTGGTTTCACTCATGCTTATGGACAAACGGAATGTGCGCCGTTGGTGACATATACAGGGCCGGAATTTCATGTATTAGAAGGCCCAAATGCCGGGCGGTTCAAATCTGCGGGCAGAGCAGCTTATTCGGTAGATGTTCGGATTTTTGACGAAAATGATAATGAAGTGCCCAATGGCACCGTCGGGGAAGTTTGTGTGCGTGGCCCGAATGTTATGCTCGGATACTGGAATAAGCCGGAGCAAACAGCCGAAGCTCTTCGTGGTGGATGGATGCATTCTGGCGATGGCGGCTATATGGATGAACAGGGTTTTGTTTATATTGTCGACCGAGTCAAAGATATGATTATTTCAGGTGGTGAAAACGTGTATTCAGCGGAAGTCGAGAACGCTGTCTACCAGCATTCGGCAGTAGCGGAATGCGCAGTTATTGGCATACCTCACGAAAAATGGGGAGAGCAAGTCCATGCGGTCGTTCGCCTTCAAGAGGGAAAAGAAGCGGTTGAGCAAGATATCATTGACCATTCTCAAACCTTGATTGCCGGATTTAAATGTCCGCGCAGCGTTTCCTTCGTTACTGATCCGCTTCCGCTTTCTGGAGCCGGCAAAATATTGAAAACAGAACTTCGGAAATCTTTTTGGGCTGAAAGCGATAAACAAGTTAGTTAGCCGTGAGCCGAGACAGCGCTGTGCAGTCTCGGATTTCGACGCGGCGGCGCGGTAAGCTATCGCTGAAATTTTCGCCATGACCAATGCTGTAGAGGGCTGTCTCCTTGACACCTGTCCGCACCAATAAAGATTTGACTTCATTGGCACGGCGATGAGAAAGGCGGTCGTTATCAAGCTGGGAACCAGTTGGGTCTGAAAACCCTGAAATGATGATGAATTGACTTTGTCTTTCTGTGAAAGTCAGAGCAAGATTTTTGATTTTTTTCATCGTGATAAAGCTCGATATGTTTTCTTCACCAAATTCGAACGGAAGGATTAATTCGGGTTGAGTATTCCAGCAACCTTTTGGAATAGATGCGGAAATTCTTTTAGTTGAAGTTTTTTCCATTTGAAAGAGCTCATAACTGAATTTATCCAACCCCAATTCAAGCTGATGTAATTTGTTTCTTGAACGATTTGCCCGTTCTTCAATTTTGGCGATTTTGTTCTTTAGAACTGAGCTGGTTAGGACAAGTTTTTCGGAGCCGCTTTTCGAAAGAGTTGCCACTTTATCGCTGATTTTTTGCACCGTGGTCTTAAGCACTGTAAATTCTGGGTTTTTAGTAAGTGAATTACTTGAGGACGATGAAAAAAGATTAGGCAAGGATTGTACCGGCACGGCGAATGGCATTCCTGTTTCGCCATTAAAAAACAACTCAAAACGTTCGGTTGAGCCGAGGAAAATGACGGGTTTGCTTTTTGACGGAATATCAAACAGGACGACGGGAAACGTAAAGAAACCACCTAATGTTCGAGCGAAACTGAGGAATAAGTTCAAATCTTCTATTTGATTTCCTCCGTCCGATTTGCAAAGATTTTCAATATTTAATCCAGGATATAATGCGTCTGGAGTAGTTCTGTTTATGGAACCATTTTGGGCGACATTCATTATGCAGCTTCGCGTTTCTTTTGCTTTTTCTCCCGCATGGTAAATTGATAGCGCAGAGATCAGCACTAAAATGGAAATTATTGCGGAAAATCGATGATTTCTAAACCTGAAAAAAAGTAAGAAAAGTTGGTAATATTTTGAAGCCGTGTTGCGTGCTTTTTCTGGAATGATTTTCGTCGCACTCTGTTTTTTATGCTTAAGGGATCGCGCCAGATGTTCTCGGCCAATCAAAATATGTGACGGATCTTTGCGGTTTCCATCTGGTAGAAGAAAAACAAACATATGCAAAAAATTTAGAACAAAAATCCCCAAACTAAGACCTATGATTCTAAAGCGAAGTCCAAGTTTTAAATGTCGATGAGATGTCTGGATAATCATATGGCCGAGCAATGTTACCGCAAAGAGCACGGCAAGTAGAACAGAAATAGCGAGCCACATTTTTATAACGACGACCGTTAGCATGCCGCCGGTGCGAAACATACTGATAAAAAAGTCTGACAAACCGGCGTATTTTAGATAGTTGAGATCAAAAACGCCGTAAACCAAAGTGTCAAAAATTAATCCAAAAACGAAGAAGTAGCAGAGTAAAAGGATTGTCAGAAAGGGAACCAGCAGGGCTAGGTTATAAGTTCTATTTACCCGCAAATGGATTTCGCAAAATATTTCGTCATCCAGGGCTTTATTGCGACATCGCCGCCCGGCACGCGTTATTCCTTCACATTGCATTATAAATCGCCTCATGTTCCCGATAGCCAAGAATATTTTAAATAGTAAAAGAATTTTTAAATACAAAGTAAAGTAGTAAATAGGCAAACAGAGAGTGCTAAGAAGAGGGAAGAGCGGCTTAAGCTTGTTCTCCGGTCCAGAAGGTATTACTTAGATACAAACAGAATTTGCTCAAAAAGTGAGAAAAATATGCCCGAGTATAAATCGAAAACATCAACCCATGGCCGCAACATGGCAGGTGCAAGAGCTCTTTGGCGGGCCACCGGTATGGGCGACAGCGATTTTGGGAAACCAATCATCGCGATTTCTAATTCCTTCACCCAATTCGTACCGGGACATGTCCATCTGAAGGATCTCGGTCAGATGGTAGCTAGAGAAATCGAAAAATGCGGTGGCGTCGCCAAAGAATTCAATACGATTGCCGTCGATGACGGCATCGCTATGGGCCATGATGGCATGCTGTATAGCTTGCCGTCGCGAGAAGTAATAGCCGATGCAGTGGAATATATGGTGAATGGGCATTGTGCTGACGCTTTGGTATGTATCTCAAATTGCGACAAAATTACGCCCGGTATGTTAATGGCAGCGATGCGACTCAATATTCCCGTCGTCTTTGTCTCCGGTGGCCCAATGGAGGCGGGTAAGGGCATGGCCGATGGTAAGCCGATTGGCCTCGATCTGGTCGATGCCATGGTCCAGGCAGCAGATCCGACTGTTTCCGATGAGCAAGTTGCAGAAGTAGAACGATCTGCGTGTCCGACATGTGGATCCTGCTCCGGTATGTTCACTGCGAATTCCATGAATTGTCTTACTGAAGCCTTGGGTCTCGCCCTGCCGGGCAACGGCAGCATGTTGGCGACACATGCGGATCGCAAGCAGCTGTTTCTTGATGCGGCACGGACAATTGTTGACATCACACGGCGCCATTACGAAATGGATGAGCCGGGATTATTGCCGCGCGACATTGCGTCATTTAAAGCTTTTGAAAATGCCATGACTCTTGATATCGCCATGGGAGGGTCCACCAATACGGTCCTGCATCTGCTAGCAGCAGCGGAGGAGGGTGAAATAGGGTTCACCTTGGAAGATATCGATCGACTTAGCCGGCAGGTGCCTCATTTGTGTAAGGTGGCGCCCAGCATCCAGACGTATCATATGGAAGATGTTCATCGCGCCGGGGGCATTATGGCGCTGCTCGGTGAGCTGTCTCGTGCGAATTTACTGCATACGGAATTACCAACAGTCCATTCGCCAACTGTCGGTGAAGCAATTGAACTTTGGGATGTAACAACGACCAAGAGCAATACTGTTCAGGAATTTTACAGGGCAGGACCAGGTGGCGTTCGAACCACAGAAGCCTTCAGCCAGGAAAAACGTTATCCGGATTTGGATGTCGATCGTGTAAATGGCTGTATCCGGTCGAAGGAAAATGCGTACTCTCAAGACGGCGGACTGGCTGTGCTTTACGGTAATATTGCGGCAGAAGGCTGTATTGTTAAAACAGCCGGTGTTGATGAAAATAGTCTTGTCTTTTCCGGCCCCGCCCGTGTTTTCGAAAGCCAAGATACGGCAGTGGAGGGCATACTAAACGATAAGGTTAAAGCCGGGGACGTGGTGGTTATTCTTTATGAAGGACCCAAAGGTGGGCCGGGCATGCAGGAAATGTTGTATCCGACCTCCTATTTGAAATCAAAAGGGCTTGGAAAATCAAGTGCGTTGTTGACGGATGGCCGGTTCTCTGGTGGTACGTCGGGCTTATCCATAGGGCATGTATCTCCGGAAGCAGCGGAAGGGGGCCCGATAGCGTTGATTGAGGAAAATGACATCATTCAGATTGATATTCCCAACCGAACAATTCATCTTGACGTCAGTGAAGAAGAAATGGCTCGCCGGCATGCACATATGGTTGCGAAGGGTGAGCAGGCTTGGGCACCAACCGAAATCAGGCCTCGTAAGATTACAACGGCACTCCGTGCCTATGCGGCCTTGACTACGAGCGCTGCCCGTGGCGCTGTTCGGGATGTGGATCAGCTTAAGAAATAGTTTTCTGACAGCAAACTAAAAGGGCTTTCTGAGAAATCAGCGAGCCCTTTTTACGTTAACCATAGTTGTATTATTGTGTTGCAAATACACCCGAAATATCTTCTAATAAGAGTATTATTTCTATATTTATGCGCGTAAAAAAGGAGATTTTAGATGCGATTTTTGCCGGCTGTTTTCCGACCCTATAAATTTTTAATGGTGGTCGGGCTTTTGTCATTGGCAGCCTGTACAACAACGGAAACAGCAGCTCCAGATCCGGCGTTAGTGGCGAAAGTTGCGAAAGATGCTTACCAGCTGGGATATGTTGTCGGTTATAATGAACTTTGCGCTCAGTTTCGTGGTACCGGTGCTGACGACAAAATTGTACAAGAATTCAAGAGAAAATTCTCAAGAGGTACAGCTTTTGAGCAGGGCTATGATCAACTTAGCCATTATGGAATTTATGACAGCCTAAGTGGTTTGAATCAATGTCAGGAAATGCGTGCATTACTTGAAAGCGTGCATAAAACTTATGTTGAGGGCCTTGGAACAAAAGCCTAGTGCTCCATTAACTACCATTTCGTTACGGCAAATTTTTCCTGCGGGCTCAGGCAACAAACCAATCGGCACCTCTTCCGTCGCGTCTAATTCTTGAGTTGTAAGCATACGAGCTACCGGTATAGCTTCCGTGGTCGGCCCTTCATTTGCCGTCAGCAAATTCATATTTCCACATCGATCCGTTCCATACAACGTCAAATTAAGAGAGTTGGGTTATCGGTACCGATTAAAAGTTAATAAATTCAGTCGCTGAGTTCGCACCAGATAGGTGTGTGGTCAGAAGGGCGCTCCTGGCCCCGTGGTTCTTTATCAATACCAACCAAAGAAAGGCGATCTGTCGCCTGCGGTGAGAGCAGTAAATGATCTATGCGAATACCATTGTCTTTTTGCCAGGCGCCGCGCTGATAATCCCAATAAGTATAATTAACTTCTGGCGTAAAGGTGCGATAAGCATCGGCGTAGCCAAGGTTAAGGATATGGCGAAATCGGTTACGACTATCAGGTAGGGTGAGGGCGTCACCCTCCCAGGCTTTCGCATCGTAACAGTCTTCATTTTGCGGGATTACATTGTAGTCGCCTGCAAGGACCGTTGGTTCTTCCAGGGTGAGGAGATATTTCGCCCGTTCTATCAACCGATCCATCCATTCCAGCTTATAGGGGAATTTCTCTGTATCCACAGGATTACCGTTGGGAAGGTAGATGGAGGCGACGCGCACATTATTGATTGTCGCTTCGATATAGCGTGACTGTTCATCGGCGTCATTGCCGGGCAAGCGCCGCATAACGTCCTCTATGGGGAATTTAGAAAGAAGAGCAACACCGTTATAGGTTTTCTGGCCATGTGTTTCGACATTGTAGCCTAGATCCTCGACTTCCATTCGCGGGAAGGCTTCATCGATCACTTTTAGTTCTTGCAAGCAGAGGACATCGGGGCTAGCGGCTTTGAGATAATCCACAAGCCGGGGCAACCGGGCCTTTACCGAATTGACATTCCAGCTTGCTATTTTCATCTCATTTTCCCATTAAAAAAGCCCGGTTCAAACCCGAGCTTTTATGTAGCATTTTTGGATCGGCTATTAAACGGCAAATGATGACCCGCAGGAACAAGAGGCCGTCGCATTTGGATTTTTAATCTGAAAGGACGCACCAATCAGGTCGTTTACATAGTCAATTTCTGATCCGGCCAGATACATCAATGAGATTTGGTCAACAAGTAAGGTAGCGCCTTTATTACTTACAGCCAGGTCATCGGGATTTTGAGTATCTTCCAGGTCAAAGCTGTATTGAAAGCCAGAGCACCCACCGCCATTTACGGCGACGCGCAACATCTTCTTGTCAGATTGCATTTCATCGACAATGACGTTTATCCTGTCCGCTGCCGATTCCGACAGTTTTACCAGGGATTCTGAGTTATCACTTGCAAACATAACGTCCTGCATTCAAAAGAAAGGGAACATGTGCCTTCATATTACATACTATATACTCAATGATGTATTAACTCTAACTCTCTTTGTCAATTTCTGCCGTTTAATAAGTTGGTGATTATATGTCTTTGAGTTACTTATCTCATGCTAGAAGGAGCCTTTTTCAAGCTATAAATGAGCTTGAAGGGCTGGATAATGCACAAAAACAACAAATTTGCCGCGACGTTTTTTTAAAACCACCTAAAAACGCTGGCTGGGGTGATCTGTGCACAAATGCCCTTATCTTGCTGAAATCAAAGGAATATATAACAGATTCCGAAGTTGAATTTCGCCTGATTTCTGCATTTTCACAACTTGCTGACCTGAAAATAGCGGTTCTTGCGGAAAGTGGACATATAAACCTTAAATACGAAGAGGAAATCTGGCAAAAAAGTCTTAAGGAAATTCTTGAAAAGGGTGAGAAATACGGATTGGATGCGAAATATCCAGAAAATCTGGAAATTTCCATCGAGTTTCCAAGCGAAGTCAGCGATTTAAATAGTGCGCGACAGCAATCAAATGCTAACGGGCTGCTGAAACTAGCTGCTTTGACAGGATGGACTTTCGTTGAAACAAAAGGTGCAAAACGAGACCCAGTCGGATTTCCCCTGGAAGCGGCCTATGCGAAATGCGGCGAGTCCCAGACAATTTTTGCTTTGATTGCCAATCCGCCAGCATTTACCGGAGCATTCAGCCCCATTTTGGCCATAGATAAGACGTATGGTAATCCCGTGTTTTGTATTCCCTATGCGCAGAATTTTTTGACGAAGTTGTTGGATCACACGAAAGCAGTTGAGCAGACGACTGCAGATAAGTCGGTCCTAAGCCTGCCCATAGAAGTAAAATTAGCGAAATTGCTATCTGGGTGGCCATTGGCTGTGGAAAAATCTATGCGTAAAAGAGATGTTTTTTATCTCATTGCTTTCCTGCAGGACGTTTCCTTGCTATTTTTCCGTCTGGTTGAAGAGATGCGCCCGATTTCATCGGAATATTTGAGAGCGGAGTCGACGACGCAGGCGCGATTGCTTTTGTTAAGCGCGACTAAAAAGATATTGGATCAAGGGTTAGAAATACTTGATCTCCAATCGACAAAGGAGTTTGTCTAGTGAGTAATAACGATTTTCCTGATGATGACTATTATGACGGGGACGACAATCAGGGAATGAGTAAGGGCAAGTGGATTGGCGCTATTCTGGCAATCCTGATCGTTGCTGGATTTGGCGTTGGCATTTGGTATGCCTATGATCAAGGCGTTAAAAAAGGCGTACAACTGGCACCCCCGATCATTAGCGCTGATACATCACCCGTGAAGGTAAAGCCCGATGAGCCCGGGGGGATGGATATTCCACATCAGGATAAACAGGTTTTCGGCGTTTTGAAATCTGGAGAACCTCAAGAAAAAGTTGAAAAGCTGATGCCGCCATTGGAAGAATCAACAGATGATCCAACGCCAGAAAAAAGTATGGCAGCGGCGGCACCTGAGGCAATGGTCAAAGCAGATGATGCCCCGGCAGAAAAATTGATAGAGAAAAGCGTGGAAACTGCTCCGGAGAAACCGACCGTCGTTGTGCCACCTAAACCAGTCCAATTGCCCGAGAAAACCGTCGCAACGAAACAACCGGAACCGGTTGCAAAAGCGCCAAAAACAAACACCAGTGGTGTCCGCTATCGTGTACAATTAGGCTCTTTCAGGAACAAGGAAGCTGCCGAAAAACAATGGACTACACTGAAAGGTAAATTTGCCTCTCTTCTTGGCGATGTGGGTTACCGGGTGCAAGATATTGATGTTAAAGATAAAGGCGTTTTTCATCGGTTGCAGGCTGGCGCGTATGAAAATAAATCGAACGCCAACAAGCTTTGTGAATCCTTGAAAGCAAAAAAGCAGGATTGCCTCGTTGTCAGCAAATAAGCTGTGCAATTGTAAATCCCTAATATTAGGGTGCGCTGGATTACAGCTCAGTGATGACGAAGTAAACTTTTATGCTGAACAGCAGCCGTATGGGTTTATTCTATTCGCACGGAATGTAGATACGCCGGATCAGGTCCGACGCCTTATTCAACAGCTTCGGTCCTCAGTTGGGCGTCCGGACGCGCCGATCCTTATTGATCAGGAAGGGGGTCGAGTCCAACGCCTACGATCTCCTCATTGGTTTGAGGCTAAGCCGTTTGGGTTTTTTGGTGACCTGTATAAATCTGATCCCAAACATGCGCGCGACGTTCTTGCGCTAACAACGCGGTTAATAGCTGCAGACTTGCTGTCATTGGGTGTGACAGTAGATTGCACACCTTGTTTAGATCTATCCCTACCGGAAACGGCTGCCGTCATTGGTGATAGGGCGTTTGCCTCAGATCCGGCTGTCGTCACGGAGCTTGGGGCATTGGTTGCAGAAGAAATGATACAAGCTGGTATTCTTCCTGTGATCAAGCACATGCCTGGCCATGGCCGTGGAACCGTTGACAGCCATCATGAGTTGCCATTAGTTACTGCGTCCCTGGGTGCACTTGGAGAAACCGATTTTGCGCCCTTTAAGGCATTGGCACATATGCCCTGGGGAATGACCAGCCATATTGTGTTTGATCAGATCGACCCGGAATATCCAGCAACGCAATCAGCCAAGGTAATTGAGGAGATTATCCGTGGCGAAATTGGATTTGATGGGCTTTTGTTGACGGATGATCTGAATATGAATGCACTGTCCGGAAATCTTGCCGACAGAGCGGCACGGGCATTGGAAGCAGGCGTTGATATTGTCCTTCACTGCTCTGGAAAAATATTGGAAATGCAAGAAATTGCGCCGGTTTGTAGCGTTCTAAGTGAAAAAGCGCTTTCCCGAATTGAAACAGGGAATAAGATTTTTAAGCACCCCCGACAACCACTCGATCCAATCGCTGATTTTGCTAAGCTGGGTGTTTTGTTGGCTGAAAGTTAAGGAAGAATAGTGGATTTCACAGATATCTTTTACAAAATTTCGGTTTGGGTTGTTCCAGCTTTGGTGGCGATTACTCTCCATGAGGCTGCCCATGGTTTTGTGGCCTGGAAGCTCGGCGACGATACGGCAAAGCGTCAGGGCAGGGTAACCTTTAATCCGCTCAAGCATATTGACCCCATGGGCACTATTATAATTCCAGGAATACTTTTGCTTCTAAAAGCACCGTTTCTGTTTGGATACGCGAAACCGGTGCCTGTAAATTTTGCCCGACTTGGAAAACCAAGGCGAGATATGGTTTGGGTGGCGCTTGCCGGGCCTGCCATGAATTTTGTTCTGGCTTTTGTGTTTGCGCTAGGCTTTCATCTATTGTCTTTCTTTCCCGCTGACGTGGCTCATTGGCTTGCAGAAAATTTTAAAAACGGGATTATTCTCAACGTTGTATTAGGTGTCTTTAACCTATTGCCTTTACCACCGCTGGACGGTGGCCGAGTTGCGGTCGGCATTTTACCCAATGCCCTTGCAGTTCCTCTCGCAAAACTAGAACGATATGGATTTTTAATCCTAATAGGCACTATTTTCATTGTCCCGATGATCTTTCGGCAGCTTGGGAGCGATTTCAATCCGGTGAGTTGGTTGCTGAATGAACCTATCGGGTACGTTGTCAATCTCATTGCCAATCTAGCTGGCCTGAAGTAACCTTTTCAGATGGTGGACAAGGGTTCTTTTGAAAAATCGGGAAAAGAAAATTCTGATGTCATTCCACTTCCTACAAACTCACTCGTTGTAGACTTGGATGGGTATGAGGGACCGTTGGATGTGTTGCTTGTGCTCGCGCGTGATCAGAAAGTTGACCTCCTTAAAATATCAATTCTAGAATTAGCGGAACAATATCTCAGTTTTGTCGAGGAGATGCGCCAATTGCGTTTAGAGGTTGCGGCTGACTATTTAGTGATGGCTGCGTGGTTGGCCTATTTGAAGTCACGATTGTTGTTACCGGCGCACGAAGACGATGGGCCGACTGGAGAGGAACTTGCAGATAGATTGGCCTTCCAGTTGAAAAAATTGGAAGCCATGCGAAAAGCAACAGAAGCACTCATGAACGGGACGATCATCGGCAGGGACCAGATGCAGCGTGGGCAGCCGGAAGGAGTTCGTATCATTCGTCATTCCATTTTCGAATGTAGCTTACGGGATCTCTTGCAAGCATATGCAGATCAGGAAGCGCGCAAGGGAATAACCAACCCTTTGCGGTTGATGCGAGATGCCATTTATTCCGTCGAAGCCGCCATGGACCGTCTGGAGAAGATGTTGGGGAAGTTGCCCGAATGGACGAATCTCATGTCTTATTTACCGGAAAACTTAACGGATCCATTTCGGCATAGATCAGCACAGGCATCCACATTGCTAGCGAGTTTGCAAATGGCTAAAGAAGGACAACTGGAAATCCGCCAGTCCGCTACATTTGGCCCGATTGAGATTAAGAAAAAGAAGGGTAGTTCATGAGTGTTGACCCGGATCATGTAAGAATGGCGGAAGCGTTGCTGTTCGCTGCAAGTGAACCACTGGATGAGAAAACTCTCACCGCCAGACTGCCTGAAGGTGCTGAAATTGCGGCGATTTTACAAACCATTCAAGAACATTATCAACATAAAGGCGTAAATCTGACCCGTCTTGCGGGAAAATGGACTTTTTTGACGGCACCAGACTTGTCTTGGATGCTCGAAGAAGAACGACAGACAACTCGACGCTTGAGCCGGGCAGCTTTGGAGACCTTGACGATTATCGCTTATCATCAACCGGCGACACGTGCAGAAATTGAGGAAATACGAGGAGTTGGTCTTAGCAGAGGGACAATGGATGTCTTGTTTGAGGCCGGATGGATCAGACCTCGGGGGCGCCGCCGGACACCCGGGCGCCCAGTTACTTATGGCATAACCGAAGAATTTCTCATTCATTTTGGCTTGGACGATATCAAAGATCTTCCGGGATTTGATGAATTAAAGGCCGCAGGATTGTTGGATTCCGAGCCTTCGGGTATCTTCAGTCACCTGTCGAAGGAAGGCCTGGATGAAGAGAACGATGACGATCAGGATGAATTGGATTCTGAAGAAGAGTTTTAAGCTATATCCCGCAATTGCAATTCACTGATCCGCGCCCACCAGTGGAGTGTTTCCCGGATCGTTTCTTCTAGTTTGGGCAGTAGCACCTCAACATCTTGAGACTTTTCGGCGCGATCCTCGATATCTGCAGCGAAGAGGGCCAATCTTACCGCACACATAGAAGAACTCATTCCTCGAATAGCATGAGCGGCCGAACGAATGTCACCTTTGTTCTTGTCAGCAATAGCGGATTTCAATCGATCGACATTTTCAATCAAAGAATCCGGGGTCTGCTGAAGAAGATCTTGAATGGTTTCTTTACCGAGCTGATTACATAAATCTATAAATTTTTGTTCGTCACCAAGCGCGGGCTTCACAAGTTCCAGAGTAACTTGCTTGTCTTCTTCAGATATTGCGCCGCCGGATTTTGCGGCTCTGAGAACTTTATCTATTGTTGAAAGAAGTCTCGGCAAATCGATTGGCTTCGTTTCAACTGCGTTCATTCCGGCTTCATAGTAGCGGGGCAAATGTTCCTTCATTGCGTCCGCTGTAATGGCGATGATTGGGAGATTTGAATTCAAACTGCCGCTGGAGCGAATTTTCTTTGTCGCTTCGGGGCCATCCATCACTGGCATACGTACGTCGAACAAAGCCAGATCATACAGGCCAGTTAGCGCAGCAACGACAGCCTTTTTGCCATTGTCGACGATGAACGTACTATGACCTGCCTGGCTGAGGAGTGCCGTGATCAATATCTGGTTGACCGTGTTGTCTTCAGCGACAAGAATTTTCAAGTTTTCTTTGCTTGTTACAATGCCGACCGCTTCAGGTGCGGCGAAGGGTGTCATATCCGCGGCTGCATGCCGCAACGGTATCGTGAACCAAAAAGTACTGCCTTTGCCTAGTTCGCTTTCGACGCCGATTTCGCCTTCCATGAGCTCGACCAATTGCTTGCAGATTGATAAGCCGAGGCCGGATCCGCCATATTGTTGCACGGTAGAGGCGTCTGCTTGTTCAAATCTCTGAAAAAGGCGTTGTTGATGTTCTTGCGAAATACCGATCCCGTTGTCCGTAACTTCAAAGCATAATTTTTCGGTTTTCTCGTCCTCCGAAAGTCTTTTGACATTGAGCGTAATTTCACCTGTTTCTGTAAATTTGATTGAATTGGTGACAAGGTTCGTTAGAATCTGTCGAAGCCGAGTGGCGTCAATGTTAATACCCTGTGGTAAGCCTTCTTCGGGAATATAGGCCAAAGAAAGGGTTTTTTGCTTTGCTCGGTCATTCATTAATTCCAGACTGCTTTCAATGAGATCAGGTAAATAGATGTCTGAGTTACTCAGTTCAAATTTACCAGCGTCGAGTTTCGATTGATCAAGGATGTCATTCAAAATAGTCAAAAGGATCTCACCAGATCCTTTTATGGTCTGAGCTTGTTTTCGTTGGTCGGCGGTTAGATCTTCCATTAGAAGAAGATCCGCCATGCCGAGTATGCCGGTCATTGGTGTTCGGATTTCATGGCTCATTGTTGCCAGAAATTCTGCTTTGCTTTTCTCTCCCAATTCAGCTTTATCTCGCAATGACTTCTGCTCTTCGGCAAGTTCAACTAGTGCCGACGCTTGATCCTCAAGCTGTTGATGGGAATATTCAACTTCCTTAAGCTGGGTTGCCAGTTCTTCCTTGCTTCGCTGAAGGTCTTTCTGGACTTCCCGTCGGTATGAAATATCCTGATAGGCGCCAAACAATCGAACGACTTCGCCGTCCTGAATTTCGCATTGACCACGCACACGCGCCCATTTATGCCGTCCTCTTCCGGTTATTATAGGAATTTCAAGATCCCAACCTTCACCGGTCTTTTTTGCATGCGCGATCGCTTGAATGATTGTATCACGTGCTTCCGGGGCATAAAATTCGATGGATGCGGCCGGGTTTGGAGAGAAATCTTCGTCGACCTCATGAATATGAAACATTGCGGTGCTCCAAGAGAGCTCGTTGGTACGTAAGTCGACTTCCCATCCGCCAATGATGGCCAATGATCCAACTTCATCCAGCAGGTTTTTTTGCTTTTGAAGTTTTTCTTCAACTTCACTTCGCGCAGACAGTTCTCGCTGTAACGTATCAGTTCGAGCTTCCACAAGCCGTTGCAAGGATCGTGTCCAGAGCAACATGCCGACAACGATAGCCAGAAATGCAATCGAAATCAGGCCAAATATAAATTCTGGCGTCCAAAGGGAGTTGCGCGTTCCCAAACTGATCCAGCGTTGCTGAATTTCTTGACTCTCGGCGGTGGTAATTGCATTGAGGCCTTTTTGTAGGATGGATGTTAAAAGGGGCCAATCTTTCCGGTTCGCAAGGGCCCACTTGTAAAAATATCCGGAATTACCGGCGACCCGGATATTACCAATGCCAGCTACTTCAGCATAACGCGCTGCCGTGGCTATGTTTCCGACAAAAGCGCCAATTTCACCGAAGGACAATTTTTGTAATCCCGTTTCTACATCTGGAACTAAAATTAGTTGGAGATGAGGATGGGAATTAACGATGTAGTCATGAACAGCATATCCCTCGACGACCGCGATACGCATGCCATCAAGACTTTCAATGGTCAGGTTGTCTTTTTCACTATCGTCACGCACCATAATTACGGCGGGTACTTTTAAATAGGGCTCTGTGAAAAGCATGTATTCGGCGCGTTGAGGTGTTTCAACAGCTGCAGTCCAGACATCAATTTCCTGCTTTTTGGCTTTTTCAATTGAAGCATTCCAATTCTCGAGCTGTTCGACTTGGAAAGTGATACCAAGTTTTTTCTCAAGAAGACGAAGATAGTCTGCAGCGATTCCTTCGAAATTGCCGTCGTCATCAAAATACTCGATTGGGGAGAAAGTCGGATCTGGTCCGATGCGAATTGTGGGATGTTTAGAAAGCCAATTTGCTTCTTCTGCCGTAAAACGAACCTCAGCATCCTCATTGGCAACGGTAGGGGTTTGCCCGACAGTCGACAATAGGCCGACCGCCAAAAGACCGATACATATTACTCGATAGAATCCCATTAACCTCTGCCTGTTACAACACTCTTTCTTTAGCTTTTATGAATTTAGGTCAATTGTATTAACAAATAGTCTACGGGAGAGGCCGATTGTCATTTTATGGGCAATTTTTCAAAAGCATTCTCTTGTAGAAAAAGGCAACTTGTCACATTGCTCATTGCCATTAAGAATGATTATTATATACAGGACCGAGCAATCGTCTTATTGATTGCTACTTTAACGCAATGGGATAAAGGTTCACTCGTTGACAGTTTTTGATGCAGATAAAGCCGTACTGGCTTCCCGAAAGGGAAATGGGCGCCGAGCTGTATCTATAACTACCTGGTTTTCGTTTCTTGTGGCGCTGATAATTTCTATTCCGATCCTTGTCGTGTTCGGGTTTATCTTCGTACCCTCTGGCGATATTTGGTCTCATTTGGTTGCTACAGTTCTTCCTGTGTATTTGATGAATACACTTGGGCTTGCAGCGGGTGTATCTGTTCTTGTGTTATTGATCGGCGTGGGCAGCGCTTGGCTCGTAACCATGTGCGATTTTCCAGGCCGTAAATTGTTCACCTGGGCATTATTTCTACCACTCGCAATGCCAGCTTATATTATTGCCTATACCTATACCGGCATGTTTGATTTTTCCGGACCATTCCAATCTTTTTTACGAGAGTATTTCGAGTGGACGCGGCAGGACTATTGGTTTCCGCCCATTCGAAGTCTTGGTGGCGCTATCGTTATGCTTGGCCTGGTGCTATATCCTTATGTTTATCTTGTCAGTCGGATGGCTTTTTTGGAGCAATCGATTTGCGCACTGGAAGTCGGCCGGACTTTAGGACGCGGCCCTTGGCGAGTATTTTTTTCGGTAGCAATTCCGCTAGCACGGCCCGCAATAGTGACGGGTCTTGCGTTAGCATTGATGGAAACATTGAGTGATTTCGGAACCGTTCAGTATTTCGCTATTGATACCTTTACGACCGGTATTTACCGCACCTGGTTTGGATTAGGAGAACCGGCCGCTGCGGCCCAATTGGCGGCAATTCTGATGATTTTTGTCTTTGCCTTGATTTTGCTAGAGAGACTTAACCGCGGATCAAAAAAATATCATCACGCAACAGGCAGATATCAGAAAATTACTAGATTCAAATTGCAGGGGTTGAGAAAATTCACTGCGATAATTGCTTGCAGTTTGCCAATTTTTTTGGGTTTTCTATTGCCGACCGCGTGGTTAGTAAAAGACAGCATTGATCATTTCGATGAAATATTTAATCGTCAGTTTCCAATTCTGGTTTTCAATAGCGTAGGTGTCGCGATCCTTGCAGCTGCGGCTTCACTGGTTCTAGCCATATTGCTGATTTACGGATTGCGCCGGGAAGGCCGTTCATCTCAAAAAGTAAAACGAACAGCAATTAGGATCGCCTCAATGGGTTACGCAATACCAGGCCCTGTTCTGGCGATTGGAGTTCTATTGCCATTTGGGTTCATTGATAACAGCATAGATCAATGGACGAGAGCGACTTTGGGCTATTCCACTGGACTTATATTGAGCGGCACTATGGTGGCGCTCCTTTTTGCATATGTCGTTCGATTTCTAGCCGTTGCTTTAAATACCGTGGAGGCTAGTGTTGACACAATTACGCCCAACATGGATCGTGCCGCAAAAACCTTGGGAGTAACGGGTATTAAGGCGTTGTTCAGGGTTCATCTCCCGATTATATCCGGAAGCTTAATGACGGCTTTGTTGCTGGTGTTTGTAGATGTTTTAAAAGAGCTGCCGGCTACCTTGGTACTGCGCCCCTTTGGGTTTGACACTCTAGCGGTTCGCGCATATGAAATGGCGACAGATGAACAACTAGGCGCTGCTGCAGGACCCTCTCTGGCGATCGTGGTCGCCGGAATTATTCCCGTTATCGTATTGAGTCGCGCAATCGCTAAATCCCGCCCGGGCCATAAAGGCTCACTTCGAAACGAGCAAAAATGAGCAACCTTGTCTTTGAAAATGTGCGCCACAGCTACAGCCGGGCTTATTCCGTCGATATTGAGCACCTTGAAGTAGGGGCAGGTAAACTGGTTTGCTTGTTAGGTCCGTCTGGTTGCGGGAAGTCCACTACGTTGAGACTGGCAGCCGGTTTGGAGAGTCCAACAGAAGGTAAGATCTTTATTAAAGGTGAGGTGGTGGCGGACGATCAGATTTTCGTTGGTCCGGAAGACCGGCGTGTGGGCCTCGTGTTTCAGGATTATGCTCTATTCCCTCATTTATCCGTTCAAGACAACGTTGCTTTTGGATTGTCCCATCTTTCGGCCCTGGAGCGCAGATCTCAGTCTTTACATATGCTCGAAACAGTCGGTATGGAGGACGCTGCACGAAAGTATCCTCATATGCTTTCGGGAGGTGAGCAGCAGCGTGTGGCGCTTGCGCGGGCGCTGGCACCCAATCCCAGAATAATCTTGATGGACGAGCCCTTTTCGGGCCTGGATGTGGTGTTGCGTAATCATGTTCGAGATGAAACGCAAGCTCTGCTAAAGGAAATGGGGACGACGGTTCTTATGGTGACCCATGACCCGGAAGAGGCTATGCGGATGGCCGATGAAATTGTTCTGATGCAAAATGGCAAAATAATTCAACAAGGATCTGCGGGAGATTTATACAATAATCCGGTGAATAAGTTTGTTGCTTCGTTCCTAGGTGATGTGAATCATATTCCAGCTGTTATGCATGGTGACCAATTATCAACCGTTCTTGGCCCAGTTCCTGTTCCTAGAAACCTGATGGACAACGCCGTCGAAAATGTCCTTGTGCGGCCTGAAGCAATCAGGTTTGTATCTGATGCGGTGCCTGGAAATCCGGTTGGCGAAATAGTAAATGCTCGAAATTTGGGTGCTTTTTCCCTTGTTGACGTTGGGTTTTCAGATGGATCCCGCGTGACTGCGAGAGTAGCGACATTACAAACTCCCGAAGTTGGTGAAAGCTGCTCGATTTCCCTTAATTTAAAACAAGTATTCGTGTTTGCTGACGAGGTGGCGTAAGAAAAATCCGTTATTACCGTGTGAAACTGAAATAAAATGTCGTATAAACACCTTTAGACCGTTATATAGGGCCTAGGAAGGTCGCAGAGGATAAAAAAATAAGCCAGTATAAGGCTGAATTATCCCCCAGCGGTAAATTGCATCTATTTACAGATTCTCGAAATGAGAACAGGAGCTTAAGTTATGAGTATTGGTCCATGGCAGATTATTTTGATCCTTGTCATTGTGCTCATCATTTTTGGAGCAGGGAAATTACCTCGTGTCGCTGGAGATTTGGCGAAAGGTATTAAAAACTTCAAAAGTGGAATGAACGAGGATAATCAAGCGGAGAAATCCGAAGAAGACCCTGAGAAGATTGAGGCTTCGGCGAGCGCAAGTGAAAAAACCGAAGAAAAAGACAAAGCTGCGCAAGGCTGAATACCCCTTGCGCATTTGTAAATATGTTTTCCAAAGTGATCGAGTGGTAAGCCATGTTTGATATTGGCTGGGCAGAGATGATGTTCGTGGTAATTATCGCGGTGCTGGTTATCGGCCCGAAGGATTTGCCGCGCGCGATTGCCACCATTGGAAAATATGTCCGTAAAGCTCGGTCCATGGCGCGTGACTTTCAATCAGGCATTGATGATCTTGCAAAGGAGACGCAGCTTGATGAAATTAAGAAAGACTTGCAACAATCCACAGATTTTAACCTGAAGAAGCAAGTTGAAGACGCTGTTGATCCTACGGGTAGTTTTGAAAATATGTTCGATGATGTCAAACCTCAGATCCGTGATCCGCGTCTAAGTGAGAATAATTACTCAAATCCCATGGGATCAAGCGAGGAGACTGTTGTGGAAACCGCGACAGAAACCGGAACAGAAACTAAGGTCGAGGCTGCAGAGAGCGATGTCGCAGAAAATAGCATCGGCGCATCCGTTAATCCTGACAATGCCAGTAAACCGGAAACCAAAGTCTCGTGAGTGATACGGAGATAGAAGATACCAAGGCTCCTTTGATGGAGCATCTTATCGAATTTCGCAATCGATTGGTTTATTCTGTTGTTGCCTTGCTCGTCGCCTTTATTCTTTGCTATCTGGTATCTGAGGATTTGTTTGCATTCCTCGTCGAGCCGTTGGTTGAAGCGATGGGGGACGACGTCGAAGGTCGCCGGATGATTTTCACCGGACTGCATGAGGCCTTTTTTACATATATCAAAATTGCTTTTTTCTGCGCTCTCTTTATCTCTTTTCCAGTGATAGCAACGCAAATCTGGATTTTTGTCGCGCCTGGCCTGTATAAAAATGAGAAGAAAGCGTTCCTGCCTTTTCTTATCGTAACTCCATTACTTTTCTTTGCCGGCGGAGCGCTAGCATATGAAGTCGTTATGCCGTTGGCTTGGAAATTCCTACTTAGTTTTGAAAGCAATGGCGACGCCACAATGTATTCGCGGGCCTTTACGGCGCTAATCGAGGAGTTCCCGAAATTGGCAAACTATCTGCCAACACCGGCTGAACCCATGTCGCTTCCGATCCAGTCAGAAACCCGTGTGAGCGAGTATCTCAGCCTGTCTATGAAGTTGATTTTTGCCTTCGGTTTATGTTTTCAATTACCAGTTTTGCTCACATTACTTGGACGTGTCGGCATTGTTTCCTCTGCGGGGCTTAAAGCAAAATTCAAATACTCAATCGTCTTCGCATTCATTGCAGCGGCCGTGTTGACGCCGCCCGATCCCTTGAGCCAAATCACATTGGCCATCCCGATAGTTTTTCTCTATGCGATCTCAATTGTCAGCGTTCGTATGGTGGAGAAAAAACGAGAAGCACGCGAAGCGTTGGAAGATAACGAAGACTAGTTTCCGGTGAAGTGTGGAGACTTGGGCACAAAAAAGACATAAAATAAGCTGTGAAGTGAAAGCCCGCTGGACTGCGGGCGACCACGCGCTTATACAACATAAAATCCTATGTTTTTATAAAACCGAAATGGCAAAGAGATGCTCGATTTAAAATGGATCAGGGAAAACCCCGATGCACTGGATGTTGCAATGGCACGCCGCAAAGTTGCGCCGGTTTCAGCAGAATTGATGGTGTTGGATACACTAAGACGTAAAATACAAACAGATTTGCAGGAAATCCAAGCACGTCGAAATGAAGCCGCAAAAGCGATTGGTAAAGCCAAATCGCAAGGTGAAGATGCTGACGCCTTGATTATGGAAGTGGCGGAATTGAAAACTTCTGTTCAAGATCTCGAAGTGCAAGAGCGGGTATTGAACGAGAAAATGGATGCGGCTTTGTCGGTTCTGCCGAATATTCTAAAAGACGATGTACCTGATGGGCAAAGCGAAGAAGACAATACAGAACTTCGAGTGGTTGGTGACAAGCCGAAATTTACTTTCACGCCAAAAGAGCATTATGAACTTGGCGATGCTCTTGGCATGATGGATTTTGAAACAGCGGCGAAAATGTCCGGATCCCGTTTTGTTGTCACCAGTGGACTGATAGCGCGTCTGGAGCGAGCGTTGGCGGCCTTTATGGTTGATTTACATACAGCCGAGAAAGGTTATTTAGAAGTGTCTCCGCCCGTAATGGTCCGAAAAGGCGCTTTGTATGGAACAGGGCAATTGCCAAAGTTTGAGGAAGATTTATATAAAACCAGCGAAGATCAATATATGATCCCAACTGCGGAAGTCTCTCTGACAAATATGGTTAGGGAACGCATATTGGACGAGTCTGATCTCCCAATGAGGTATACAGCGCATACTTTGTGCTTCCGTTCAGAAGCTGGCTCCGCGGGGAAAGACACCGCAGGAATGCTGCGACAACATCAATTTGCGAAAGTCGAAATGGTGTCTATCACGACGCCGGAACAATCAGATGCGGAACATGAACGGATGACTGATTGTGCTGAAGATGTTTTGAAACGTCTTGGCCTTTCATATCGAGTCATGGTTCTGTGCAATGGCGATACCGGCTTTGGGGCGCGAAAGACCTATGATCTGGAAGTATGGTTGCCGGGGCAGCAGGCGTACCGGGAAATCTCCAGTTGCTCCACTTGCGGTGACTTTCAAGCACGCCGCATGAAAGCTCGATATCGCCCGCAAGGTGAAAAAGGTAATCTCTTCGTTCATACGTTAAACGGCTCAGGCCTTGCGGTTGGACGAACATTGATTGCTGTGATGGAAAATTATCAGCAAGAAGATGGAAGTGTTGTAGTTCCTGAAGTTTTGATCCCTTACATGGGCGGCATCACGCGAATTGAAAACAAAAATAATAAACGTGAAGGATAAAAAAATTGCGTATTCTATTGAGCAACGATGACGGCTTCGATGCGCCTGGCATGGAAACATTACGAAGAATTGCTGAAGCTCTCTCTGACGATATCTATGTTGTGGCCCCGGCAAAAGAACAAAGTGGAGCGTCGCGATCACTTACTTTGCATGATCCGCTCCGCATTAACAAATTCTCGGATCGTGAATATTCCGTTGAGGGTACGCCAACGGATTGCGTTATGATGGCTATGAACTATTTGTTTAAAGACAAACAACCAGATCTTGTGTTGTCCGGCGTCAATCGGGGCGGGAATTTAGGTGAGGATGTTTTGTATTCTGGAACTGTTGCCGCCGCAAGTGAAGGAACATTGCTTGGCGTTCGATCAGTTGCAATCAGTCAATGCATTTTGGATTCCGATGTAATTCATTGGGATACGGCTGGCGAGATGGCACCTGAGATTATTCGCAAACTTCTGGAGACGCCATGGGGAGACGATGTATTGATGAATATCAATTTTCCCGCTGTTGCGAAGGAAGATGTAAGTGCAATAAAAGTTACATCACAGGGCAAACGAGATCTTTCAAATTTGACTATTGATGATCGGGTGGACGCCCGGGGTCGGGACTATTTCTGGCTCGGTTACCGGCCGTCTTTTGGTGATCCTTCGGTTGGTACAGACTTACGGGCCGTTATCAGTCAGGAAGTCTCTGTGACACCGCTAAAACTTAATCTTACAGAGCAGAAACTTGCTGCCCGTCTCAATAAGGTATTCGAGTGAACGATAATCCGGCCTTAAAAATCCGCTTGATTATGGAGCTTCGGCGCTTGGGGATCGGCAGTACGGACGTGCTTTCAGCGATCGAAAGGGTGCCGCGTGAAGTGTTTGTACCGGCGACTTTCCGCGATCGAGCTTACGAAAATATCGCGTTACCGATTGCCAGTGGCCAAACCATCAGCCAGCCTTACATCGTCGCTTATATGACTCAGATACTTGAGCTCGATAAGCGACGGAAAATACTGGAAATTGGGACAGGGTCGGGTTACCAAACGGCTATTTTGGCGCGGCTCTGCCGACGAGTTTATACCATTGAGCGGCACAGAAATCTGCTGCAAGGTTCGGAAGAGCTGTTCAAAGAACTGAAAATTACCAATATCACTTCGAAAGTGGGAGATGGGCATAAGGGGTGGCAGGAACAAGAACCGTTTGATCGGATTTTGGTGACAGCCGCCGCAGAAGAAATACCGCAAAATCTTCTTGATCAGCTTGGAAATGACGGCATCATGATCCTTCCTGTTGGTAAAGACCCTGTAGACCAGCATATCGTCAAAGTTTCAAAGAATGAGATTGGGGACGTGTCGGAAGAGGTGATGTTGCCCGTTAGATTCGTACCGATGGTTCAAGGGGTTGCGGAAGAGTCTTAATTCATCACAACATTTGGTATCAGTTTAAATCTATTGTTAATCATAGCGAAATATGCTTAATATTGTCCGTATGATGGCGTGGAATCTTAACATTTTTGTTCGCGTAGCCTGTAGTTGCGTACTTTCGTTGGTATTATCTGGGTGTTTGTATAACACCTATTTACCGACCAGTGGGTCTTCACGCACCTATTCTGCCCCGCAAAAGACGTCAACCGCGGTTGTTGCCGCCGGATATACAGTTCCCTCCGATTTTGAGCCAAATTATCAGAATTTATCCTATCATTTTGTGACTGTGAATCGGGGAGATACTCTCTCAAAAGTCGCAGCACGACAAAATGTACCGATTAAATCGGTTGTAACTCTTAATAATTTGCGTTCGCCTTATACAATATTTCCCGGACAGCAACTAAAGGTTCCGGCGTTCAGAACACATTCTGTCCGTCCGGGAGAAACATTGTATGCTATATCGCGGGTGTATGAGGTCGAAATGCCGGATGTCGCGCATTATAATTTTCTGGCGTCACCATATACATTGATGCCTGGAACAAACTTACAGATTCCAATGAAGAATAACGGACAGGTACAGGTCGCCTCTGTAAGTTCAACACGCTGGCCTGATCCGAAAAAATCTTTATCGGTACAACCATTGAAAACTGTGGTTATTAATTCGTCAGCAACTGTTGTTCCGGTTCCGAAAACAGAAGTTGTTGCAGTGGCGCCTCAGGCACCGACTAAAACATTTACGCCCGCGCCTAAACCGGTAAAGAAAAAAACGGCCCTTGCGTCTCAGGAACCCGCATTTCAAGTGGCCAAACTCGATATACCGCCCGTCCCACGCCGTCGATATAGCGTTAAGGATTTACCGCAGCGGAGTGGCAAATCCTTTGCTTGGCCTGTGAAAGGTAAAGTAATTTCATGGTATGGGAAAAAGGATTCTGGCTATCATAATGATGGCGTGAATATTCGTGTCAAAGCGGGAACCCCAATCCGAGCATCGGAAAACGGTGTTGTCTCTTATGTGGGTAACGAAATGCGATCCTTTGGTAATCTCTTACTGGTTTCCCATGCTGATGGCTATGTTACCGCTTATGGGCATACAAAAAAATCAGCGGTGTCCAAGGGAGAGGCAGTAAAAAAAGGTGATATAATTGCCTATGTGGGATCCTCCGGGAATGTCACGGAAAGCCAGTTGCATTTCGAGATTCGAAAAAAGGGCAGGGCCGTTAATCCCACTAAATATCTGAAGTAACTTAGTTGGCAATATTTCATCGGCGTGGCTAATTTCGCGGACGGAGAACTGTTTGAATTTGAGCGACCTTAGCAACCAATTTGTCATTATTTCGAATTTCTGTTTCGATGACAATTGTCGACGAGCCAACATGTAAAGGTCGGGACGTGGCAATTACCTGCCCATTGCGGATAGCGCCGAGAAAATTGGTTTTCGATTCAATAGTTGATGTTCCCAGGGCGCCTTCTGGTAAATTTGCCATTGCCGCTGCACCGCCGGCCGAGTCTGCGAGCGCCATTACGGCTCCGCCATGCAACATATCATTACTCGTGCACAAGTCTGCCGCCCAATCGAGCCAGAGGACGACCTCATCTGCATCAAGTTTCTCCGCATGAATGTGCAAAGTGCCGCATAACGGCACGCGGTCTTGAATGTAAGTCGTTAGGTCCGCCGAATTCATTTGCAATAGCTCCTTCCAAGGTCGTGATGGAAAAATTAGCAATTGGGAGAAGATATGCAATTACCCCGAACGTAATCGCTCTCCCTTTCGATTATTCTATGATCGTTCCTGTCCGTCCGGCAATGTCTTGAATGTATTGCCAGGCGACACGGCCGGATCTGGAACCGCGTGTGCGCGTCCATTCGATGGCCTCTGCTGTGAATTCTTTTTCAGAAATCGGAATTTTGTAGTGAGCAAGATAACCCCGAATCATATCTAGATATTCATCCTGAGAGCAGCTGTGAAAGCCAAGCCAAAGCCCAAATCGGTCCGAAAGGGATACTTTTTCCTCGATCGCTTCTGACGGTATGATTGCGGTGGAGCGCTCATTTTCAATCATGTCCCGCCGCATCATATGACGGCGATTTGACGTCGCGTAAAAAATTACGTTGGATGGGCGCCCTTCAAGTCCGCCGTCGAGAACTGTTTTTAGGGATTTATACGTTGAATCGTCACTATCGAAAGACAGGTCATCGCAGAACAAGACACAACGCCGTTCCGTTTTTTGAAGGACTTGCATGAGGGTCGGTAACGAAGGGATATCTTCGCGATGAATTTCCACGAGGACAAGTGAATGATCCAACTGCTGATTAACCAGAGCATGGGCAGCTTTTACCAGTGAGCTTTTGCCCATGCCGCGCGCGCCCCACAAAAGTGCGTTATTGGCTGGTAAGCCCTTAGCAAACCGCATTGTATTTTCAAGTAGTATGTCCTTCACCCTGTCAATACCTTGCAGCATGGACATGCCGACGTGATTGACCTTCGGGATCAGTCTTAAACTGTTACTCTCTGCCTGCCAGACGAACGCGTCTCCGGCATCAATATCCGGCTCGCTTCTCGAAGAGGGGGCTATTCGATCGAGACTGTCTGCAATGCGTCTTAATTGCTCGAGAATTTTTTCTTCACTCATGATGACCAATTGAAAAAGGAAAACAAAAACCCAAATTACGGGATGGAAACTATAAATGCCAGTGCCGACAAGATTGTACAAGGCCTACTAGCAGAAATTCTTGTTGGTCAAATATGCCTCCAAGGTAGATTGCGGCTTGCATTGAGGCCTAAGAACACTATAAAAGTCGTTCTGGAATTTTAAGGGTAGGGCGGTTATCGCTGCATCCGTATTTTAAATGGATCAAAGGACCTGAGTTATGGACCAAGGAATTATGCAAATTATGCCGCTCGTGTTGATCGGTGTCGTCTTCTACTTTCTGCTTATTCGCCCTCAGCAAAAGCGGGCCAAAGATCACAAGGCAATGATCGCAGCCGTAAGTCGCGGTGACAATGTCGTGACCTCTGGTGGTATCATGGGTAAAGTGACGAAAGTTCGTGATGACAATGTCGTTCAAGTCGAAATCGCGCCTGAAGTCAAAATCAATGTCGTCAAGTCAACATTGACGGATGTCAAAGGCAAGGTAGATCCTGCTGCGGCAGCTCCGTCAGGGGATCAAAGCACTGGCGCAGGTGGCGGTGGATTGTTGTCCAAGTTGTTCAAGAAATAACGGCGTTCGAGCATGCTTAAATTCCCGACGTGGAAGATTATCGTCGTCGCATTTGTCTGCGCCTTCGGCATTCTGTACACACTTCCAAATTTTGTCAGTAAATCTGCTCTTGAAGGGTTGCCAGATTGGTTGCCCTCTAAGCAGGTAAGTCTGGGCCTGGATTTGCAAGGTGGATCGCATCTGCTATTGCAAGTTGATGCTGAAGTTGTAACGACAAAAATGATGGAAAGTTTGGTTGACGCAGTGCGGGATAACTTGCGTGAGCAAGGAGATAATGTTGGGTATAAAGACCTGAGGCATGAGAATAATGTTGTATCTTTTGTTCTGCGCGATATGGCGGATGAAGAAAAGGCACGTGAACGTTTATCCGTGTTATCAAATATCATGCCCAATGGTCAGCGCGACAATGTACTCAGCATCGATGACGACGGGAGTGCAACATTAACGCCGAGTGATCAGTCAATTACGCAACGGATCAGCTCCGCTGTCGATCAATCCATTGAAATTGTCCGCCGACGGGTTGATGAAACAGGTGTGAACGAGCCGTCCATTCAGCGTCAGGGAGCAGATCGGGTTTTGGTGCAATTACCGGGCGTGGATGATCCTGATCGGATCAAGCGCCTGCTTGGTGAAACTGCGCAGCTGACGTTTCACCTCTTGGATGTCTCAGCAACCAACGTATCAGGTGGCCGAGTCCCTCCGGGATCAAAGCGTCTTCGCTCGGTCGAAGAAGGTGATCCGTCCTATATTGTTAAAAACCGGGTTATGGTCTCAGGTGAGAATCTTGAAGATGCGCAGGCAACGTTTCAAAATGGCCAACCTGTTGTATCTATCCGGTTTGACGGGTTAGGTGCTAAGCAGTTTGGTCGCGCGACGTCCGACAATGTCGGCCGGCCTTTTGCGATTGTTCTGGATAACGAAGTTGTTAGTGCACCACGTATCAACGAGCCTATTTTGGGTGGCAGTGCAGTTATTAGTGGCGGTTTCAATGTTCAAGGAGCGCAAGATCTTGCGCTGCTCTTACGGGCAGGGGCTTTGCCGGCGCCACTTACGATACTTGAAGAACGCTCTGTTGGCCCGGATTTGGGTGCAGATTCTATTGCGGCCGGTAAGGTCGCCGGTATTATTGGTATTGTGGCTGTGGCTTTCTTTATGATTGCCACGTACGGCTTGTTCGGGATGGTTGCCAATGTGGCCCTCGCAATGAATATGTTCCTTATTATGGCGGTTCTGTCGATCCTCGGCGCGACACTGACATTACCGGGCATTGCCGGTATCGTCCTGACCATCGGCATGGCGGTTGACGCTAATGTTCTGATTTTCGAGCGAATACGCGAAGAGTTGCGAACCGGGAAAACGCCGTTCAATGCGGTCGAATCCGGTTTCAATCGCGCTTTTACGACAATCATCGATGCTAACGTAACGACCGGCATTGCGGCAACGATCCTCTTCGTCATGGGGTCGGGGCCAGTTAAGGGTTTTGCTGTCACCTTGCTGATTGGTATCATCAGTTCCATGTTTACGGCCATCATGCTTTCCCGCATGCTGATATCCTTCTGGATGCAGCGTAAGCGGCCAAAGACATTAGAAATTTAGGAGCGGGCATCATGTATAAAATTAAGCTCGTCCCAGCGAAAACCAATATCCCTTTTTTCAAATTCCGGTTGATGGCGTTAGTTCTTTCATCTCTTTTGGTGGTCGGATCGGCTATCATGTTTTTCGGCCCTGGACTCAATAAGGGTATCGATTTCGAAGGCGGTATCCTCATAGAAGTGGCCATGCCGACGGCACCGGACCTTGGTAACATGAGAAATTCTCTCGGAGGACTGGGTTTGGGCCAAGTGGCCCTTCAGACATTTGGATCGGAGGAAGACATCCTCATTCGTGTCCAGCGTCAGCCTGGCGAAGCGAAAGCGCAGGAAGAGGCCGTAAATATAATCAAGGCTCAGCTCAATTCGGATTTTGGTGAGGACATATCCTACCGCCGGGTCGAATTTGTTGGACCGACGGTTTCCGAAGAGCTGGTTTTGGCTGCAATCGAAGCCGTAGCTGTCGCCGTATTTGCCATCCTCGTCTATATCTGGTTGCGGTTCGAATGGCATTATTCTGTTGGCGCCGTAGTGGCCCTTGTCCATGATGTGGTGCTGACAATTGGCATGTTTGCGGTTACCGGGATTGAATTCAATCTGGCGTCCGTTGCGGCTATCCTGACCATAGTCGGCTATTCAATCAATGATACCGTTGTAGTCTATGACCGTATTCGTGAGAATTTTCGGCGATTCAAGAAAATGCCAGTCACGGAGCTGATCAATTTCTCTATCAACGAGACATTGGCACGGACAACGATAACCTCTTTGACGACGTTACTGGCCTTAGCCGCGTTGTATATTTTTGGCGGGGAGGTAATCCGCGGGTTTGCCACGGCGATGATATTTGGTGTGGTTATCGGTACATATTCTTCTATTTTTGTCGCCGCGCCAATTTTGACGGTTATTGGTCTTCGTCATCGGAGTGAGGAAGAGGATGGTTTCCAGGGCGGCGATACAGTTGACACTGAAGCCGGCGAAAAAGGCTAACATCTGCCGATTGCCGAGGACGTAAAATGCAGGACATCTCCGGAATACCAAGTGCGGGCCAGCAGTTAATAAACGGGTATGGTGATGGCGGCTTTCGCGTAAGTGGCGTTAAATACTACGGGTCCGTTGTTGTTCTTCCTGAAAAAACATTACTCTGGGATGTCGTCGCAATTGCGAACTTGTCGGTCGAAAGTTTGAATGCGCTCAATGCGGCGGATGTTAAAGTCGAAATTCTGCTGATAGGCTGCGGGGCTACTATGGCTTTTATCGATACAGACATTCGAAATTCATGCCGCGACAAAGGTATCGTTATCGATGCCATGGATACAGGCGCTGCCGTACGAACATATAATGTTCTTTTGCTGGAAGGGCGGCAAGTTGCTGCTGCTCTGGTTGCGGTCTAAAAAACGACCCTTTACACATAGGTATGCCGGATCGTATGATCTTGCGCGTGTAACATTCTGCGCTCAATAATAAAGAAAATAGCGGGAATGTTTATCTTTTGAGAAAAGGGGACAAGTTTATGTCGAGTATTCTTTCAAATCTGAGAAACACCGTTATTGCTGGGATCGTATTGACAATTGTTATGGCAGTTGTTGTGAGCATGGCATCAGGGGATGGCTTTGCTATGGGACATGCCTATGGCGCCTTCATAATGCGTTGGCTGCATGTGTTGAGCGGTGTGATGTGGATTGGGCTATTATATTATTTCAATTTCGTCCAAATCCCAAATATGCCCAATATTCCCGATGAGCAAAAACCAGCTATCGGTAAAGTGATAGCACCAGCGGCTCTTTGGTGGTTTCGGTGGGCAGCCATGGCTACGATCGTAACTGGTTTGTTGCTCGCGTGGATGAGTGGCTACCTAGTTGATGCGTTGACTTTAGGCGCCCAAAACGGTTTTGCGGTGGATAAGAGCCTCGCCATTGGCATTGGTATGTGGATGGGCATTATTATGTGGTTTAACGTATGGTTCGTTATTTGGCCAAACCAGAAAAAAGCCCTTGGAATGGTGGAGGTTGATGCCGCTACGAAAGCCGCATCTGCCAGAACAGCTATGTTGTTTTCGCGGACAAATACTCTGCTGTCTATTCCCATGCTTTATGCAATGATATCGGCTCAAAACCTTTATTAGAGGCGGACGGCATCACATTAAAACAAGGCGCTCGGATTATCCGGGCGCCTTTCGTGTTGATATGCCGATGGTTTAGGCTTTTGCAAGATTAGCGTTAGCAAAGTTCCAGTTTACAAGGCTTTCTAGGAATGTCGCGATATAATCTGGACGGCGGTTTTGGAAATCTAGGTAATAAGCGTGCTCCCAAACATCCATTGTCAGGAGTGGAACTGCGCTATCTGTAAGTGGGCACCCGGCGTTTCCAGTTTTCGTTACCTTCAGCTTGCCATTTTCCAAAACGAGCCAAGCCCATCCACTTCCGAACTGGGTAGCACCTGCGGCTTTGAATTCTTCGACAAACTTGTCATAGGATCCGAAGTCTTCGTTGATTTTGGTGGCAATTGCGCCTGTTGGCGCACCGCCGCCACTAGGGGCCATAGAATGCCAATAGAAGGTGTGGTTCCAAATCTGTGCCGCGTTATTAAACACACTCGCTTTTGAAGCATTTCCGGCTGTTTCATTCATGATTTCTTCGAGTGAGCGGCTATCTTCGCCGAGTAGATTGTTCAGATTGACAACGTAAGAATTGTGATGTTTCCCGTGATGAAAATCTAACGTGTTTGACGAGATATGAGGAGCTAAAGCGTCTTTCGCGTAAGGAAGCGCCGGGAGTTCAAAAGCCATAGTAAATCCTTTACCAATCTATTGGGTTAAGCAGTTTTTAAATTATGTGGTAAAATCCATTTCCCGGAAGCAGGAAAGAACTCGCCATATGTTGTACTGACAGATATATAGCAAAATCTATAGGCTTCCAGCTTTTTGTGAATAATTCTAAACTAGGTCAAATTTTCCTGTGACTGAACTAAAAGATGCCCCTTTTTTGGCAAGAGAGGCCAAGAGATTTGATTACGATCGTTGGCTAGCATCGTTATTTGCTCCGCCGTCGTCGCGAAGCCGTATTCATGCGTTACTGGCCTTTAATGGAGAAATTTCGAAAGTTCGGGAAACAGTATCAGAAGTTCTGCTCGGAGATATTAGGTTTCAGTGGTGGCGCGACGCGCTGAAAAATTTGGGTGATGAAAAATATTTGAACCATCCAATATTGCGAAGCCTTAAAATTATCATTTCAGAACATGATTTAGATGTTTCGCTTTTCGAAAACATAATTGACACAAGATCCACAGATCTGGATCCATGCCCGTTTGTTACAAACTCTGAATTGCTGGAATACGCGATGGGGACGGGCGGCCTCTTGAATGGTCTGATTTATCGTGTCACGGGAAATACGGAAGAGGCGGGGTACAATGCAGCGCAACAGGCTGGAAAGGCCTTCGCGTTAACAGGAATTATTCGGGCTATTCCCTACCATGCCAATCAGGATCTTCTTTTGATTCCGCAAGAGATATTGAAAAACTACACTTTGTTACCGGAGAATGTTTTTCAGGATGAAAACCGTCTCGCTTTTTACAACATCGTGAAGGACCTAGTTGACTTGGCTGAGACAGAACAGACTGAAGCGAAAAAGGTGGTGCGGGGACGGCCGAAGAGCGAAAACCCGAGTTATTCTTTGCTAGCGTTAAATGAGTTGTATCTGTCGAGGATAGCGAGCGCAAAGTTCGATCCGGCGCATAGACGAATGGATATAGGCCCGGTTCGAAAAATATTTACGCTACTTACAGGGTGAAAAAGATAATCAAAGATTTCCCAGACGCCAGGATTGCGATTGCATGTAATTACGTGCAAGGAATTGATAGGTAACCTTAAGTTGCCGCTCGATAAGGGAATCCTCTTCCATTATCATACCTTTCCAACCTTCTACCATTTCTCCCCAGATCATAAATCGCTGATGTAGATCGTCTCGGGCATCACGGACAGTTTGCACCGTTGGGTCAAAATTTTTCAGAATAACGAGAACTTCACATGTTTGTGCATCTATTTCGGTAAAAGTTCGGTCGAATTTCTTAATAACCGGATCAAGTAAGATCTGCATGCGGTTTATGTCATCGGAAGTACCGCGATCCCGCTTGTAGATTGTAGAAAGGCGTGTCAGATTTGTGCTGATTTTCTTGATGCCTGTATAATAATCACGCAGCGCTTCAATATAGGCGAGTTCACGAATGATATCGTCTATTTTGGCTACCACGTCTTCTCTTGTTACTCCAAGTTTTTCAGCGATATCCCGAAAGGCATCCTGAACACGCTCTTTCGTGTTCGGATCATTAGAAATTGTATCCAGTTCTTTCCTATTCAGTACAATTTCTTCGTTTCCGCTGAGCCATGAAATCAATTGGACGGTGATACGGCCGCGCGCGAGATCTTTATGGTGCTCTTCGATGGACCATGAAGCCGAGCCGTCAAGTAACTCTCGTGGAATGGAATCATTTGGCCGGATTTCTTTGACATATTTTAGAGCGCTACCAACAGTACCGAGTAATTTCGCGTCCGAGCTTTCTTCGTCGATCCCAAATTCCTTGCACAGTGATCGGGTCGGTATCGCCCCTTTCATATCGCCAAGTTTCACAAAAAAGCAGGGTTCCTTGCTGTCATGAGTCAGCTGAAAATACGCACCTTCGACTGTGAAGATCTTATGTTCGAACGAAAAATACACGCTCGGATCCAATGCTTCTCCAGTAGTATTCACTTCGTCTTTGTCGGCGGTTTTCTGGTTTGCTTCCGTACTACTCATATTACTGTCCACTATATTTCAAGCCAAATGGCAATCGATGGTTCAGGAAACATCTAAGTCATCTCTGAACCGATTAGGTCATATAGTAAACGGACATCGTATATAAAAGGTTACTAAACCGATCGTTTTCTAGTTCTCGGTTTGCCAGGTTTGAAAGTCATCGGAAGCACGGCCGGTATAGGCAATTTTTCGCTCCTTCTTTCGAATTCGCTCTTCGAATGGTGGAAACAGGCCAAAATTCACGTTCATGGGCTGAAAGGACTTGGCATCGGCGCCGCCGGTAATATGGCTAAGTATAGCGCCTAAAGCCGTCGTTACAGGCGGCGGCGTAAGGCTAAAGCCCTTGATTTCGGCGGCTGTCAGTCGACTTGCCAGGAGGCCAATCGCGGTACTTTCAACATATCCCTCGACACCGGTAATTTGGCCAGCAAAGCGAATATGCGGGAGGTTTTTTAACCGTAATTCCCTATCAAGGACAACGGGGCTATTAATAAATGTGTTGCGATGTAATCCGCCAAGGCGTGCAAATTCAGCTTTTTCCAACCCTGGAATTGTCGAGAAAACGCGCTTCTGTTCGCCATACGTCAATTTGGTTTGAAAGCCGACTATATTATACAGCGTACCTAGCTTGTTATCCTGCCTTAATTGAACTACTGCGTAAGGTTTGTCTGGTGAATTAGGGTTTGTCAGACCTACGGGTTTCATGGGACCAAACCGCAATGTCTCCGGACCGCGCTCCGCCATGACTTCGATTGGCAAACATGCGTCGAAGTAAGGTGTATTGGATTCCCATTCCTTGAACTCGGTTTTATCACCCGCGAGAAGCGCTGCGATGAAATCATTATACTGATCTTGAGTCATCGGGCAATTGATGTAATCGGAACCGTCACCCTTGTCGTATCGTGACTGAAACCACGCTGTATTGAAATCAATACTTTCTTTATAAATAATAGGTGCTATCGCATCAAAAAACGCAAGAGCGTCGGCGCCGGTCGCCTCATGGATGGCTGACGCCAGAGCTGGTGACGTCAAAGGACCGGTCGCGATAATGCTGTGGCCCCATTCCACTGGTGGCAAGCCAATCACTTCTTCCCGCTCAATAGATATCAATGGGTGGGCTTCGATTTTTTTCTGAATATACGCAGAAAACTCATTGCGATCAACGGCGAGGGCGCCACCAGCCGGAACCTTGTTGATATCTGCAGATTCCATAATCAGAGATCCAAGCAATCGCAACTCCTTGTGGAGAAGTCCGACAGCGTTGTTCTCCGCATCGTCGGAACGAAACGAATTTGAACACACGAGTTCCGCAAGGCCATCAGTTAAATGAGCGTCGGTGCCTCGAACTGGCCGCATTTCATGCAGAACAACTGGAATCTCAGCGGAAGCCAATTGCCAGGCGGCTTCGCTGCCAGCCAAACCGCCGCCGACGATATGAACGGGTTTCGTTTCTGTGACCATAGTCGTTTGTCTACTTTACTTATGCGGCTTTGGTTCTGCCGGATTTTGAAGGAGCTTGCTTTACCGCAGGCCGCTTGGCTAATATCGTTTTCAGGTATTGGCCGGTATAGCTTTCCTTGACCTTCGCCACATCTTCAGGTGTTCCTTCCGCAACGAGGTATCCGCCCGCGTCACCGCCGGCTGGCCCCATGTCGACAACCCAATCCGCGGTTTTAATAACTTCCAGATTATGTTCAATAACCAAAACACTGTTGCCGGTGTTGACCAAAGCTTGCAACACTTCCATTAATTTCCGGACATCTTCAAAATGCAAACCTGTCGTCGGCTCGTCGAGAATATACAAGGTCCGGCCGGTTGCCCGTCTGGATAATTCTTTGGCAAGCTTCACACGTTGTGCTTCCCCACCAGAGAGTGTCGTGGCTTGCTGCCCAACATGTATGTAACCGAGGCCAACTTGTTGTAATGTTTCAAATTTTTCGCGTACATTTGGAACGGCCTTAAAGAACACGGCGGCTTCGTCAACCGTCATGTTGAGAACATCTGTAATCGATTTATCTTTGAACTTGATTTCCAGCGTTTCCCGGTTATAGCGATCTCCCATGCAGACATCACATTGTACATAGACATCTGGAAGGAAATGCATCTCAATTTTGATGACACCATCACCTTTACAAGCCTCACAGCGTCCGCCCTTTACATTAAAGGAAAAGCGTCCAGATTTGTAACCGCGCGCCTTCGCATCAGGAAGGCCCGCAAACCACTCACGAATAGGCGTAAAAGCGCCTGTATATGTCGCTGGATTTGATCGGGGTGTACGGCCAATGGGGGATTGATCGATATCAACAATTTTGTCCAACCATTCGATGCCTTCAATCCGGTCATGCGGTCCCGGATGATTACGATTGTTATTCAGCTTTTTAGCGATAGCTTTGTACAAGGTTTCGATGATAAGAGAGGATTTGCCGCCTCCGGACACACCGGTAACACAGGTAAAGGTGCCAAGTGGAATATTTACATTGACGCGTTTTAAGTTGTTATGACGGGCGCCGATGATTTTAAGCTGCCGGGATTCTTGTATTTTTCTACGAACGGCGGGAAGCGGGACTTCTAATTCGCCAGAAAGATATTTTCCAGTAACACTGCCTTCAGTTTCCATTACTTCTTTGGGTGTGCCTTGGGCAATTAATTTACCGCCGTGGCTGCCTGCACGCGGCCCCATATCAATCACATGGTCGGCTGTCATGATGGCTTCTTCGTCATGCTCTACGACGATTACGGAGTTGCCCTGATCCCTAAGATTAATTAGGGTTTTCAGAAGACGGGCATTGTCTCGTTGATGCAGACCGATAGACGGCTCGTCCAGGACATAAAGAACACCAGTCAATCCGGAACCAATTTGTGAAGCCAGTCGAATTCGTTGGCTTTCCCCGCCAGACAAAGTGCCGGAGCCCCTGGACAGCGTTAGATATTCCAACCCCACATCCACAAGAAAGCCGAGACGCTCGTTAATTTCTTTTAGAACCCGTTCCCCGATGGCGAGATCTTTTGGGGATAGGACAGTGCTCAGATGTTCAAACCATATGCGTGCGTCCAAAATCGACTTGCTCACCACATCTCCAATATGATGGCCGTCAATTTGTACAGCGAGCGCTTCTTCTTTCAGGCGATGACCGCTGCATTTGCTGCAATTGGTCTTATCTTGATACTTCTCTAAATCTTCACGAACCCAACTGCTATCGGTTTCTCGCCAACGGCGCTCAATATTAGGGATAACACCTTCAAAGGGCTTGTTGGTTTTATATGTTCGCATTCCATCATCAAACGTGATCTGGATTTTTTCGTCGGCGGTTCCAAAAAGAATAGCTTTCCTTGCTTCTTCGGCAATTTCTTCCCACGGCTCTGTAGTTGTAAAACCGTAATGCTTGCCAAGAGCTTCCAGCGTTTGCATATAATAGGGCGCCGGTATCTGCGAACGAGACCAGGGGGCAATTGCGCCGCCTCGTAATGTCAAGGTGACATCGGGAACAATCTGATCCGGATCAAAATACATTTCAGTGCCGAGTCCGCCGCAGGATGTACAGGCACCATAAGGGTTGTTAAACGAGAAAATGCGGGGTTCAATTTCTTCTATGGTAAAGCCGGAAACAGGACAGGCGAATTTCGCCGAAAAAATAAATCGTTCTGCGCTATCCGCATCTTCTACGACGAATAAACCATCAGCCAGTTCCAATGCTGTTTCAATGGAATCAGCAAGGCGACTTTGGATGTCGTCATTGATAACAACGCGGTCTACGACAACGTCAATATGATGTTTTATTTGTTTGTCTAGCTCTGGAATATCTTCGATATCATATATTTCACCGTCAACTTTTACCCGTTGGAAACCGCGTTTGCGCAGGTCCAAAAACTCTTTTCGATATTCGCCTTTACGACCCCGGACAATTGGCGCCATAAGGAAAAATCTTTTGTCCGCACCTTTCGCCATTACCTGATCGACCATTTGACTGACAGTCTGGCTTTCAATTGGCAACCCAGTTGCAGGAGAATAGGGCACGCCGATCCGGGCATAGAGAAGACGTAGATAATCGTATATTTCTGTGACGGTTCCCACAGTCGATCGCGGGTTTTTCGATGTTGTTTTCTGTTCAATGGAAATAGCCGGGCTTAACCCATCAATATGATCAACATCAGGCTTTTGCATCATTTCGAGAAATTGCCGAGCATAAGCCGACAGGCTTTCAACATAGCGCCGCTGGCCTTCGGCATAGATGGTATCAAAGGCGAGGGAGGATTTGCCGGAACCGGACATCCCAGTAATAACCACCAATTGGTCGCGTGGGATGTCAATATTTACATTTTGCAAGTTATGTTCGCGTGCGCCGCGGATGCTGAGCGTTTTCTGCATTCGGATAAGGTACCTGATATGAACGTGAATCTGAGCTGGAATTTATAGCGGAATTAGTGAAATTACCAGTCCCTAAACAAAAAAATGTTTTCATTTTGTTCACGGTTGGCAAAATCATCGAATTCCTCTGTTCAAAGAGGATTTTGCACGCTATTGTCTGGCCAGAAATTTTTACGCAGAATTAGAATCGAAAGCAGTTAAAACATGGCCGGTAGTGTTAATAAAGTCATCCTCGTTGGAAACCTGGGGGCGGATCCTGAAGTTCGCCATATGCAGAATGGAAAACCGGTGTGCAATCTTCGAATAGCCACGTCTGAATCTTGGCGTGACCGAGAGAGCGGAGAGCGCCGAGAAAAAACCGAATGGCATCGTGTCGTGATTTTTAATGAAGGCCTCTGCAAGATTGTTGAGCAATATGTAAAAAAGGGCTCGAAAGTTTATCTGGAAGGCCAATTGCAAACACGTCAGTACGAACAGGATGGTATTACAAAATACTCGACTGAGATCGTCTTGCAGGGTTTCAACTCAGCGCTTACAATGCTTGATAGTGCCGGCGGTGGTCAAGGTGGCAGCCAAGGTGGCGGCTATGGCGAAGGAGCAGCTTCTGGTGGCGCGCCTACTGGCGGCGCACAGCAAGGCAGCGCACAGCAGGGCGGCGGATATGGCGGCCCGTCCGGCAGCGGTATGGGCGGTGACTTTGACGACGACATTCCTTTCTAGGAACCGTTATCTTTTGTCGCTTCGAATTTACAAAAGGTTGTCCGTCAAGGGCAGCCTTTTTGTGTTTGTAATTGCATTTGGGTAGGACTTCAGGATTTTGATAGATCATATTTCCATCGCAGTAAAAGATCTTGAACGCAGTGTGATTTTTTATGATGCGTTTCTGGCTGAGCTTGGTATGACCCGGATTGTGGATCGCCCTGCGACAGCTGGATATGGTAAAAAATATCCAGAATTTTGGCTGAACTTGCGGCCCGAGATATCTGCTGTGCCGGCAAATGTCGGGAGCCATATTTGTTTGCGGGCTCGAAGTGAAGAAATCGTGACCAGATGTTACAGGGCTGCGTTGTCTTTAGGTGGGCTGGATGATGGGGCTCCTGGACCGAGGCAGGGTGAGATGACCAACTATTTTGGTGCGTTTATAAAGGACCCAGATGGTAATAAAATTGAAGTGGTAACTTTTCCAACACCAGATCTTGAAGGATCCTAGAAACATGTCGCTGCTTTTGGGTATTGATACGGGTGGAACTTACACGGACGCGGTGTTATTCCATGAAGAGCAAGGTGTTGTCGCGAGTGCAAAATCCCTCACAACACGACATGATTTTGCGATTGGAATTGGTCAGTCAATTGAAAAAGTCCTGGCAACGGCGGAAACTGATCCAAGTGAAATTGCTCTGGTCTCTTTGTCGACAACGCTGGCAACGAATGCTTTAGTTGAAGGGCAGGGAGGTCATATTAGCCTTATAATGATCGGCTTTGGTGAAACTGCGTTATTGCGGAATGATTTACGAAGCGCCGTTAAAGAAGATCCAGTTGTTTTTTTAAGCGGTGGTCATGATGGGCAAGGGGAGCCTTTGGCTGATCTTGACGAGAAGGAATTGAAGACGCAGTTGGATCGACTGGGTAATGAAGTCACTGCTTTTGCCGTTGCTGGATTATTCGCTACTCGTAATCCTGAGCATGAAATTCGCGCACGAGAAATCATACTGGAACGAACTGGGGCGAGTGTAACTTGTAGCCACGAATTATCCAGTAAATTGGACGGCCCGAGACGTGCCCTGACGTCGGTATTGAACGCCCGCCTGATCAGCTTGATCCATCATTTAATCGAAGCAACAGAAGGATTATTTGAAGCCCATAACATTGCCGCTCCGTTAATGGTCGTGCAAGGTGATGGTGCTTTGATTTCCGCAGAAATAGCTAAAATCAAGCCTATAGAAACTATTTTGTCGGGGCCGGCAGCCAGTTTGGTCGGTGCCGCTTATTTAAGTGGTTTGCAAAATGCTGTAGTTTCAGACATTGGCGGGACAACGACGGATATTGCTGTTTTACAGGACGGCAATCCCCGTCTCGATGAGAATGGCGCAACGGTGGGCGGATGGCGGACTATGGTTGAAGCCGTCGCCATGTATACGATTGGCCTAGGGGGCGATAGCGAAGTTTCTGTACGACAATCCGGTCTTGATTTGCAGCTTGAACTGGGTCCACGTAGATTCATTCCTGTAAGTTTGCTGGCAGAAAGTTATCCGGCTCTCGTGCATGACACTCTAGAACTGCAGCTTAGTCGTGGCAGAGGCAATGAGCTTTATGGGCGGTTTGCTGTCGCCGTTGGTCAAAATTTATCCCTTATGGGGTCATTTAGTGATCTGGAAAAGGAGATGCTCGCAGACTTATCTGGAGGTCCGCGTCCATTGGAAAAATGGCTGGCAAAACGAAAGCACCATATAGCTCTTGAAAGCTTGGTGACCAAGGGAGCTGTGATGATTTGCGGCTTGACGCCTTCAGATGCAGCCCATGTTTTGCATTTGCACACGGACTGGGATCGCAGTGCCGCGGAAAAGGCAGCCAGGCTTTTTGCCAATAATAAGAACAGTAAGGGTAAGTCAATCGCGCTTTCCGCCGTGGATATGAGTAAACTGATTATTAAAACGCTGGTCAGAAAATCAAACGAAACCCTGCTGGCGGCGGCCCTTGAAGGGGACCGTTTTTTATCTCCAACATTGTCTCAAACGTTAATTGCCGGATCGGTACGCGAAGAGCCTAATCCATTTGTGGACGTCGACGTTAAATTTAAATTGCCCATCGTTGCGTTGGGGGCTTCCGCCCATGTTTATTATCCTGACGTTGCCGCTCAGCTCAACACGACAGCACTAATTCCTGAATATGCCGGTGTGGCGAATGCTATTGGCGCAGTTGTAGGGCAGGTGCGCGTTAGCGTTGATGCGTCAATTTCCAAGACGGAAAGCGATTACTTTCGACTTTATCACTCCGGTGATCCAAGAGATTTTTCGACGTTAGAGAAGGCGGTTGCCGATGCTGAACAAACTCTGCGGGATGAAGCAAAAGAGCATGCACGGTTGGCAGGTGCCGACGACATTCGCGTAAAATTCAAAAGGGAAGATAACACCGCCGTTATCGAGGGGAAGGAATTCTTCGTCGAAAGTCTTCTCAAGGCCACCGCATACGGTCGACCTCGGATCACAAAATGATTTTGGCTATCTTAAAGGGGAAGCGCGGTCGTGAATTTAATTTCTTCCATGGCGAAATTTGAGCTGACATCTGATAAGTCTATTTTTTGAATAAGCCGATGATAAAAATTGTCATAAGCTGCAACATCTGGAACGACAACTTTTAGCAGATAATCTATGTCTCCGCTCATGCGATAAAATTCCATGATTTCTGGAAAATTATCAACGGTCTCTGCAAATTTTTGCAGCCAATCCACGTCATGGCGGCTGGTTTTGATTGCGACGAATACCGTGACGGACAATCCGAGTTTATTTCGATCGAGAAGCGTAACCTGCTGCCTTATCAAGCCGGTTTCTTCCATTGATTTAATTCGCCGCCAACAAGCGGTTCGCGAACAGCCTACTTTCTCAGCCAGATCTGCGACTGCAATGGAACTATCCTGTTGCAGCCAGTTCATTATTTTCTTATCTATGGTGTCCATGGTATTTAAATCCAATATACGGCTAAAATAGGGATATTTGTTTCACATTAGTAACTAAATATGTCAAAAAAGGGTAAATATTTCGCTGAAATTAGGTATTATGCTTCTTATATAACAGGTATAGAAATTCAAGTAAACGGACAAAGATTATGGCCTTATCAACATTATTCACGGAACACCCTTCATCGGTCAATGAAACCTATTTTGAGCATATGGAAATGTCTTCAACATTTTCCTTCTGGCTGTTCGTTGCTGGATTTTGTGCTTTAGTACATGCCATTTTTCCCTTTATGTTCGAAAAGACGGGCAGTAAAATTATCAACAAGTTACATGGCCGAATGGTCGCTAACCGGGTGGTAAGAACAAGCCCGTTGCCGGGAGCAAAAAACGGTACCGTTTCCGGTGTCTGAGCTGCCAATCCAGTTGATTCAAGTCGATACATAGAAAGAGTTTATTGGGCGCTATCTCGCAACTGCAAAAGGTTGCGCGGGCGCCTCTTTTCTTGTAGAACAAGGTAACCTTCTCTTGCGCTTAAAAAGGGAAGGGAGTTTTGAGTTTTACAGCATGCTAGAGATCATTCTGAGCATGGATAAGTTTATTCTGGAAGCCTGCCTTGAACGACGTAACTATACCCCCTTCTGATAACGATATTGTCCCTGTTACCATAGAAGAGGAAATGCGGCGGTCCTATTTGGACTATGCCATGAGTGTCATTGTTTCCCGTGCTTTGCCGGATGCGCGTGACGGCCTCAAACCCGTCCATCGGCGGATTATTTATGCCATGTACGAAAATGGCTATACCTCGGATAAAGCATTCCGAAAATCTGCCCGTGTAGTCGGGGATGTTATGGGTCGATATCATCCCCATGGCGATAGCGCGATTTATGATGCCATGGTTCGCTTGGCACAGGACTTCTCCATGAGTTTGAAGCTTGTGGAAGGTCAGGGCAATTTCGGATCCATGGATGGTGATAAAGCGGCGGCCATGAGATACACAGAAGCCCGGCTGCAAAAGGCGGCGGAAAGTCTTATCGACGACATCGATAAAGATACAGTCGATTTTGTTAACAACTATGACGATAGTGAGCGCGAACCTTCGGTTCTGCCTGCCCGTTATCCAAATCTTTTAGTCAATGGCGCCGGTGGTATCGCTGTTGGAATGGCGACAAATATTCCGCCGCATAATCTAGGTGAAGTTATTGACGGCAGTATTGCACTCTTAGCTAAGCCGGAAATGGCTGCGGAAGAATTGCTTGAATTTATTCCTGCCCCGGATTTTCCAACAGGCGGAGTTATCCTTGGCAGAACCGGCTCTGTAAGTGGGCTTACCACAGGCCGGGGATCCGTAATCATTCGGGCCAAAGTCGATATTGAAGAGATCAGAAAGGACCGTCAGGCTCTGATCGTTACAGAGATTCCCTATCAAGTGAATAAGGCGCGGCTTGTCGAACAGATTGCCGATCTTGTACGAGCTAAAAAGGTCGAAGGTATTGGTGACTTGCGGGATGAATCTGATCGTCATGGCGTACGTGTCGTCGTTGAGATCAAACGAGATGCAATGCCGGAAGTCGTTTTAAATCAACTCTTCCGCTACACCTCGTTGCAAACATCATTTGGTGTTAACATGCTTTCGCTTAATCACGGAAAACCGGAATTGCTTAACGTCAAGGAAATGCTGGAAGCTTTCCTGGACTTCCGGGAAGAAGTTATTACCCGGCGAACAAAATATCTTTTGAACAAAGCGCGCGAGCGGGCCCATGTATTGATAGGCTTGGCGATTGCCGTAGCAAATATTGATGAGATTATCAAACTTATTCGCGCAGCCCCGGACCCAGTGACTGCTCGCACACAATTGATGGGTAAGGCTTGGGATGCAAGCTCTGTTTCTGCATTGATCCAGCTTGTTGATGATCCGGAATATGCAATAAAGGAAGATGGAACATATCAGCTTTCTGAAGCTCAAGCGCGAGCTATTCTGGAATTGCGCCTACAGCGTTTGACAGCTTTAGGTCAGAACGAAATCGGTGGTGAGCTTCGTGTCCTCGGCGAAAAG
>NZ_JBALWD010000060.1:0-9838 GCF_036960985.1 Sneathiella sp.
GGGCCTCTACTGGAAAACTGCCGCAAAAAACTTACCAGCTCTTGAGCCATCATCTCATGTTAATTCAGACTGCCATCCGCCCGAAATCCATGAATATGAATTCCGTCAAAATTGAATGCTCGTTTCCTTCCAGCACCCAAATAGTACCCACCGTAGAGGAAAATACAAGAATATAGGGAGCCGCAAATATTTATAACTTATTGTTTTTACTTAGTAATGCATGTAAAAGAATATTGATATCTCCTAAACCCTCTTCCTCCGAAGGCAGAGGTCACACGTTCGAATCGTGTCGGGTGCGCCAATCTTTTCAATGACTTAAGTAGAGAAAAACCAATTGCTATTATGACTGAGTCACCTTTAGATCATGCGGCAAAACCGGATCAATCCCTGTTTGCCAGTGACAAGGCCCCAGATTGGTATCCGTCCGGCAAGTAACTGTTGCCTACATCGCAGATTGGCCGAAAGCGTTCTGGCTGATCCTGCAAAAAGCTAATTTTGTAATATGGAAATGAGTAGCCCATTTTATATTAAGGAGAACGGCCAACGGCGCCGGACCTCTCTCTAATTGTCCGCTCTGATCCCAGAACCAAACATGGCGTTGTCGCACCTACGATGTCTGTTAAGTGCCAAAAGCGGACATTCATGGAAATTGTGCGAATGGCTACTCATAGTTCATAATTGACAAGGCTGTGTTGCCGCTGAGTGATATTGATGACCGATCACAACGTGAAATAATGGGCCAGTGCAGAAGTTCGTTTAGTTTGCATGAGCTTCCGGGTTGCGAACATAGCGCCCCTTGCAGTAGGCTCTCGCGACAACTAGGTAGACGCTAACGAAACCTTCTTAGCCCTATAAATCCAACTGAAGACGACGTCTTTTTCTGTGAATTACGCTGGTCCATCAATTTGTAAGAGTTTCGGGTAGCCTATTGAGGTTACACAGAAGAAAGAGTCTTTCTAGGTATAATTCTCGACCACTAACCGGCATGTTGCAGTGGCGATAACCTCTTCTTCATTGGTTGGAATCACCAGAACATCGACAGTTGAGTCCGGAGTGCTAATAACGGTGGCGTTTGCGGCATTGGCGCTTTCTTCCAGACAGACGCCTAACCATGACAAATGGCCACAAATCTGCTTTCGGGCTATTGGGGCTTTCTCGCCAATACCTGCCGTAAAGATAATCGCGTCAAGCCCTCCCAAAGCGGGAAGTAGGGCACTGAGTTCGGCAGCCGCGCGATAACAGAATAAGTCGATGGCTTCCTGGGCATGCGGGTGGCGGTTTTCGAGCAAGACCTGCATATTATTGCTGATCCCGGAGACGCCGCGCAGTCCGGATTTGGTATAGAGCAGATCCTGTACCTCCGCCGGTGTCATGCCCTGATCCTGAATCAGATGCAGGATGACGCCTACATCCAAAGATCCGGGCCGACTGCCCATCATCAGGCCGTCAAGTGCCGTAAATCCCATACTGGTGGCGACGCTTCGCCTGTTTTTCATGGCACACATACTAGCACCGTTTCCAAGATGGGCCACAATCACCCGGCCCTCTGACTTGTTCCCCAGGTGATCCGGCAGGACACCGGCGATATAATCATAGGACAGGCCATGAAAGCCGTATCGGAGTAAGCCGTCGTCGGCAAATTGGCGGGGCAGCGGGAAAATCTGTGCAAGGCGCGGTTGGGTTCGATGGAAACTCGTGTCGAAACAGGCAATTTGCGGTACATTCGGCATTAGGGCTGAAACGAGGGAAATGGCGGCCAGATTATAGGGTTGGTGGAGCGGAGCAAGCGCCTGAAGCTTTTCCAACTCACTAATGACGTTCTCGTCCAGTAAGGCCGGCCTGGCAAACTGCTGCCCACCATGCACAACCCGATGGCCGACGGCGATAACAGTATCCCCTTGAGTATGGTCCTCCAACCAACAGAGGAGACGACGCGTCAGAGCTGTCTGGTCTTCCTCAACGTCCAGAACGGCCAGATCCCCCAGGGGCAGGTCACGGCCAGTTGGCCCGAGGGCTCGAAAGACAGGCGCTCTCTTGATGCCGGCAATCTTCCCAGTAATCAGCGGTGTAGACCCCATTATGGATACTGGATAGAGGGCGAATTTTATACTGGAAGATCCTGCATTAAGGATCAAAATCACATCGGTCATATGGAGAGTTTCCACCTAAGATGAGAATAAAGCAAGGCAAGAGCCTGCAATTTCTAATGACCGGCGGTTATCATTTGGTCCGCAGATAGACTAGCCAATAGGTGAGGGCAACAAAGCCGCTACCGCCGACGATGTTTCCAAGTGTGACCGGCAGCAAGTTCCAGAACAGGCCGCTCAAAGTCACATATTCTGATCCGTCTTTGTTTGGCACACATTCGATAAGGCGAACCAAAGCGACACTCATTTACCGCAAGACGGGAAACCTTCGGCCGGTGCAACTGCTATTAGGACATTCCAAAGTCGAAAGCACCGCCAGATATCTTGGTATTAAGGTCGATGGCGCCCTTGCAATCGCCGAGCAAGTCGACGTCTGATATGCCGGGGTAGAGCAGACATACTCTGCCCCATTCAGCGGGGGTCTGCTTAGTGCAAGAAGCGGTCACTAGGTAAACTTGAAGCGAACGACAATTTCGAACCCAAGGTGTGACGATGCCCATTTTTGAAAAAAAGGATTAGTATTTATACTCAACTTCAACCGATGATACTAAATTTACTTGATTGTTTCTCTTGCGCGATACACTCTTAACTGAGAAGTTATGTTTCTGCTGCTGTCAATTCGACATGAGTTCTCTGTAACCTTTTGTTGGCTCATGGCGTAGATATATGAAATTCGCCATGCTTTGAAATATATACTTGTGAGATAAAAATAAATAAAAACTGTCACAAAAAGCCCAAAAAACGAGAACCGTTTAAGTACAATAAATAATGTTAGCACGGTTCTTCGAATAACTGTTTACCGACTTACTTGGAGGCGGACAGTATAACTGGAGCCAATACGACTTTTGCTAGCGAGCCGATCAAAAAACAATGGCTTTTCAAAAAAGAGGGAGTTTCGCAACGTGAATATATTAAAAAAACCAACTAGAACGGCGATTGCTGCGATAGCGCTGGCGGCAGGAGTTTTTTCTGCTGGCACAGCAACGGCAGAAGAAACCTTCAAGGTCGGCATTGTCACTTTCTTGTCTGGCGGCGCGGCTGAAAGTTTTGGGGTGCCGGCATGGAATGGTGGTAAAACCCTAATAGAAGCTCTCAACCGTGGCGGCGAGGTGCCTGGACCATACGGAACAAAGGGTTTCGGCGGTATGAAGATCGAATATGTGATCGTTGACGAAGCCGGAGGCGCGACAAAGCAAGTACAAGAGTTCCGTAATCTGATTCAACGGGAAAAAGTTGATGCGGTTCTCGGATATGTAAGCTCTGGTGATTGCCTCGCGATACCGCCAGTTGCAGACGAACTCAAAGCTTTTACAATATTGTATGATTGCGGTACTCCTCGCGTGTTTGAAGAGGGCTCGTATAATTATGTATTCCGTTCAGCGGCTCACGCAGTCATGGATAATGTTTCGTTGGCTCGCTACATAAAAACACACGATGTTAAAGCCGATACGATAGCTGGTATCAATCAGGATTACTCTTGGGGTAAAGACTCATGGGCTGACTTTATTGCTTCTATGGCAGTAATTTCACCGGATTCAAAAGTTGGCACTGCTTTATTCCCGAAAATTTTTGCTGGACAATATGGTACAGAAATTTCTGCTTTGTCGCGGAAGAAACCGTCTTTAGTACATTCAAGTCTGTGGGGCGGTGACTTGCAGGCATTTATATTGCAGGCGGGTGCTCGCGGTTTGTTTGAACGGACACAAGTAGTGTTGTCGGCCGGTGACCATGTTATTCCACAGCTTGGCAAGAAAATGCCAAACGGTGTTATTTTGGGTGCTCGTGGCGTGAACGGGCTCGCCGCAAAAATCGAAGGCAACGATCTTACAAATTGGTTCTGGGATGTTTACCAAGCAGAGCACAATGTATTCCCGGTTCAGGCACCTTATCGTATGGTTCAAGGCTTGCTGGGGTTAAAATCAGCTGTCGAAAAAGCTATGAAGGATAATGGTGGCAAGAAACCAACGTCAGAAGAATTGGCGAAAGCAATGACTGGCTTGTCTTGGGACGCCCCATCAGGCCGAATTGAAATGGCACTTGCTAATGGTCATCAAGCTATTCAGCCCAACGCAATTGGCCGGACCAAGTGGGATGAAGCTGCTAACGAGATGGTTCTCGTCGATGTGGAGTTCTATGCCTCTAGATGCGTCAATCCGCCTGAAGGCACCAAAGGAATTGACTGGATCAAAGCCGGCTTCCCTGGCGCCAAATGTTAATACCGCTAGCTTAGTATTCCGATAACGGGCCACGCGCTGGATTGGTTGCAGTGCGTGGTCATTTTTCATACCTTTTGTATTTTGTGGATGTTATTCCATGGATCTAATTGCAGTCATTCTCGTTGATGGACTAATTTATGGCGCTTGGCTGTTCATTGTGTCTGTCGGACTAACACTGGTCTTTGGTGTTTTAAATATCCTGAATATGGCGCATGGTAGTATTTATGCCATGGGGGCATATGCTACCGCTACAGCAGTCGGTGCCTATTTTGCTATGGGCGGAGAGGGCTTCCCCATGGGAAGTTATGCCGCCATGATCTTAGCAACCATTCTGGTTGCTGTTATTGTTGGCCCGGTTCTGGAAATTTTCCTTCTACGCTATTTTTATGGCCGCGATGAAGTAGTTCTGGTTTTGGTTACGTACGGTATTTTCCTTATCCTTGAAGATGTTATGAAACTTATTTGGGGCGTTGATCCGCTATTCGTCTATCAGCCCTACGATCTTCTTGGAACTGTAGAGTTCGGCCCGTTATTCTACGTCACCTATGATTTCCTCGTGATCGCGATTTCAATTGCGGTCGGCTTGCTAGTTTGGTTCGTGTTGAACCGAACAAATCAGGGAAAAGTGGTTCTTGCTGTCATTCATGACAGAGAAATGAGCCAATCCATGGGCGTAAATGTCAATAAGGTTTTCCTTGTCTCCTTTACTGCCGGAGTATTTCTTGCGGCACTTGGAGGGGCATTAACCGCACCAATGATATCAGTTTCGCCCGGAATTAGTGTCAATGTAATCATCCTCGCTTTTGCCGTTGTGATTATCGGTGGACTTGGATCAATTGAGGGGGCGGCGATTGGTGCATTATTTGTTGGAATTTCGCGAGCCGCATCCGTTCACCTAATGCCTGAAGCGGAATTGTTTAGCATTTATTTGGTAATGGCCGCCGTTCTGGTCTTTCGACCCGAAGGCCTATTCCAGAAAACCAAAGCGAGGAAAATATGAGATTGTTCGGCTCGGTTTGGATTGGCGCGATTGTGGCATTGATAGCCATGGTTATGGGCGGGTGGTTATTCCCCGAATGGGTTATGTTCTTGATGTCAATCGCGTTGGCCAAAGGATTGGTTGCGATGGGACTGGTTGGTTTGATGCGAGGCGGTTTAGTTTCTTTTGGTCAGGGACTTTATTTCTGCCTAGGAGCCTATGCGGCAGGATTTGCTTCTAGTTGGTTAAACATCACGGATATTTTTCTGCTAAGCTTAGTTGGGATTGCACTGTCCGCCACTATGGGAATCATTTTTGGCCCATTGCTCGCGTCTTATCGCGGTATCTTTTTCGCTATGTTGTCCCTATCATTATCGATGATTTTGTATGGTGTCCTGTCAAAAATGTCCTTTATTGGCGGTACGGATGGTATAAATATCTCCTCACCTACTTTTTTTGGATATGAGCCTGAAGGACGGGAACTGGGGTTATCAATTTATTTGTACACATGTCTGGTGACCGTCGTCGCAGGTTCCCTGATGCGTATTTTCTTTGACAGTCATCGCGGACTAATTTCGTTAGCGATCCGCGATAATGAACTTCGTGTCGAATATCTCGGTGCATCTGTTCGTTCAGTTATAAGTATCAATTATGTTTTTGCTGCTATTTTAGGGGGACTTGGCGGTGTGATTGCAGGCTTGGCCATTGGCCATGTAGATCCGGAATATGCCTATTGGACAACGTCAGGCGAATTCGTTTTCGTTGCTATTCTTGCGGGCCATTTGTCTATTCCAGCGGTGATTTTCAGTTCAATCGTCCTTGAAGTTGTTCGTTCTTTCTCCAACCTCTATTTTCCCAATACTTGGCAACTCTCACTCGGTATATTCCTGCTAATTGTCATATTGCTCTTACCAAAGGGTCTGGGATCATTGAAATTATTTACAAAGAAATCTGAGCGCGTCAAAGCAAACGATGTAGAGGAAAAATCATGACAGAGCCTGTTCTAGTGGCTGAGGGGCTTAACAAGAACTTTGGTGCTGTGACGGCTGCACGCGATATTAACATTGCCATTCCAAAAGGCGCTGTTTGGAGCCTCATTGGTACAAATGGTGCCGGCAAAACAACTTTTGTTAATATGGTGACGGGTTATACAAAACCTGATCAAGGAAAAATTCTTTTCGATGGAAAGGATATTACCAATTATTCGCCGCGAAAGGTCACCCGAGCCGGTATCCGCCGATCCTTTCAGATACCGCAACTTTGTGCTGAGTTAAACGTGCTTGAGAATATGCTTTTGTCGCTCAGTATCAATGCGGATCACCCGCCGTCTTTTTGGCGTAGCGCTAAAGGCCAACAAGAGAATGAACGCGCCTTGATAGTTCTGGAACAATTTGGAATTTCTGATTACCGTGATCGGTTGATTGGTGAGTTGCCGGCGGGGGTCCGTAAATTACTTGATATCGCAATGGCGATGGCGGGATCCCCAAAAGTAATGTTGCTCGATGAGCCGACCAGCGGCGTGGCTGCAGAAGAAAAATTCCCTATTATGGATCTTGTTATTGATGCGTTGCGGGCAGCCGATGTCACCATCGTGTTTGTTGAGCATGACATGGATATTGTCACTCGGTATTCGGAACGTGTTCTGGCTTTTTATAATGGTGGTATAATTGCAAATGATACGCCGGAGGAGTTGCTCGCGGACCCTGATGTTCAGCGCTATATTACGGGGGGTCCCAAATAATGCTTGCCCTAGAAAATATAAATGTCTCTATACAGTCGGTTCCAATTTTACGGGATCTTTCGCTTAGTATAGGAGGCGGGGAGCTTGTTGGTCTGGTTGGACGCAATGGTGCTGGCAAGACAACAACCCTGCGTACTATAGTAGGACTGATGAAACCAACTCAAGGTACGGTAATATTGGATGGCACGGATATTACATCCCTTGATGCCCATAAGCGCCCGGCGCTTGGAATCGGCTATATGCCAGAGGATCGTCGACTAGTGCCACAATTGACCGCACAGGAAAATATTATGCTACCTGCATGGGTCAATAATGACATTGATGTAAAGACCTCAATGGAACTGGTTTTTGATCTTATTCCGGAACTGACAGAACTGGCAAATCGCAAAGCAATGCTGCTTTCTGGTGGGCAACAAAAGTTGGTGGCTTTAGGGCGTGCTTTGATGGCGGGCTCAAAAATCCTATTACTTGATGAGCCTTTCGAAGGTGTTGCGCCCGTTCTTGTTCAACGTTTGATGGAAGTTATTGCTGCTTTACGGCGCGAAAATCTATCAATATTAATTGCTCAATCTGAATTGATGCATTCGGTATCCTTACTTGACCGTGAATATGTTATAGAGCGCGGCGCCATTATCAGTGATGGAAGCGGCGCCAGCCGCGGTGAGAGAGTCCAAGCAGGCCAAAGTTCACGCCAAGTGACGCCTTAGCTCGATACAGCTTGAGTTTGATGTACGCTCAACAACGTCCGTCAATCGGCCTATAGCGATCATTATCACTCTTAAAGAGGGTTTGGACCGAGAGGCATTACTAAAGGTAGCCAGGACAAGCCCGTTGATGGTGTGGGGTAAATTAATATGACAATGCCAGGAAACATTTGTTTAGTCTGCTTAGCATCTATGATCAGACGAAATAGTTTGGACTGCGTATAGTCTGCTTTGTGCCATAAGCGGACGTTCGCTGAATTTGAAGCGAACGACAACTCCGAGCCCTTAGCGGACGTGATTGCCTTGCTATAAATTGAGGATGAGAGATTTTAGGTCACTGCAGCCAATTGCTTGATACAGATACGGGATGCTCAAATCAAGGTCAGAGAGGCATGTGGAGAAATATGTGATTTTTACTCCATCAGGTTTCTTAGCAGGTTATTCATCACAGTTTTGTATGGGCCTGAGTTTTCTCCGGCTGCAATTGCCAACGCAGCGCGGTCAAACATAGCAGACAAAAGATCGGCCATTGCAGCGATTGAGATGTCGTCCTTTTTGCCTTCCAGCATGAACCGAAGCCCTTGTCGTAGTTCCTCACCCCCAGTTCTCCAGTCAATTTCGCGCATTTCTACATGCCCAAGAATAGCCGGCCCTTCAATCAGCAAAAGCTGAGGGCGGCCTGATACTGACATGGCCTCAAAATATGCATTTGCTCCTTCCATCATGGCTTCAAGCGGCGTCATGTCAGTAGATGTACTTTCTTCGATCTCGCAGGCAACAGTCTCAGACTCGGCCAAAATAACTGAGCGAAACAGTTCAGTTTTATCTTCAAAGTGATGATAGAGCGCGCCTCGCGTTACTTGTGCGGCCTTTGCAATGTCGGGTGTGCTTGTTTCCGTAAAGCCTTTTTCTACAAAAAGTGCTCTCGCCGAGGCGATTAATGCTGATCTAGTTTGTTTGGTACGTTGCTCGTTAGAACGGCGCGTTTTTTTCTCTTGCATACATACAGCCTGTTTGTTAATTTACACATACATACAAAGTGTATGTTGTTTTTAAAGGAGAGAAAACCCATGAAATGCACACAGTACTATCCTGTCATAATGACTGACAAAGTTGCTGAAACCGCGGAATTTTACAAATCTCATTTTAACTTTACATCTGCATTTGAAAGTGATTGGTATGTTCATCTTCAGTCTGCGGTAGATCCAAGTGTCAACATTGCCATTTTGCAAGGTGATCATGAAACAGTCCCTCCCTCAGCAAGGGGGAAAGTTTCTGGCCTTATACTAAACTTCGAAGTAGAAGATGTGGATGCTGTTTTTAACAACGTAACAGAGAGCCGCCTACCAATCCTATTGGCAATCAAAGACGAAGAATTTGGTCAGCGTCATTTCATTACGCAAGATCCCAACGGTGTACTCATCGACGTGATCAAGCCAATTCCACCAAGCGAAGAATTTTTCAAACAGTATCGCGAAGATGCTGTCCCGAGTTAAAGTTTTTTTCCAAAGCGCCTCGCCTACCTGTATAGCTGCTATTCTAGTAACGACGGCGTTCTCCGCATAGTTATCGTTCCACTATCTGAACGGCGAGGGCCGCTACTGGCACAAAGCAGACATTCAGGATGGTGTCGCTACAAGTCTGCTTTGTGCCAATAGCGGACATTTGAATTTTTTTGATCAGGTATGCAAGGCGTGTTGGGGCGGGGAAATTTCCAATCACTTCAATGTGAGAATCTGTGACGGGACAGATAAAATTTCCATACTTTATAGTGGTTAAAAGCTGTGAGAAAATTCACTGCGGACTTGCTTGTATTTTTTGGGGGAGGTTGAAACAGTGAAACGGCAAAAGCGACAGATGAAACGTGGTAAAAATAGAAATGCCGGCTCGTCTGCGAAGAACAAAGCGCCCAAAACGAAACTCACACGGCGTGATTTTCTGCAGAAAATTGGATACGGCACTTTAGGAGCTACCATTGTTGGCAGTGGAAGCTGGTTTTTTGTTGAGGAAGTCAGAGCCACAGTGCGCGAAAGTGACTTATCGCAAATCGG
>NZ_JBALWD010000061.1:0-8944 GCF_036960985.1 Sneathiella sp.
CGGTTATGAAAAATATAGAAATATATACGACAATGTTTTGTCCTTTCTGTTCACGAGCAAAAAAGCTACTAAAGCAAAAAGGTGTCGCCTATAAGGAAATCGATGTGACGGTTTCTGGTGACTTACGGCAGGAAATGACGAAGCGGGCTGGCGGATCCTACACCGTACCGCAGGTTTTCATTGACGGTGAGCATATCGGCGATTGCAACTACCTTTATATGTTGGACGATGCCGGAAAACTGGACCCTATATTAGGGAAATCGTGAAGGCTCGGTCGGAGAAAAAATGTCATCCTTTACAGCCGCATGCATCCAAATAACTTCAAAAACCGATGTTCACGAGAATTTGAAGATATCAACGGAACTCATTCGTGAAGCGGCAGCAGATGGCGCTCGCTTTATTGGGACACCTGAAGTGACCAATATGTTGGAACCGCATAAAGCAGCTGCCAGAGAGAAAGCGCAACTGCAGGCAGATGATGTGACACTTGCCAACTTTCGACAGCTGGCCGACGAGTTGGACACATGGATTTTAGCCGGATCATTGGTTATAAAAAAACCGGACGACGACCGTCTGGCAAACAGATCTTTTCTTATTCGTCCTGACGGATCAATCGCTGCTCAATATGACAAAATTCATATGTTTGATGTAGAGTTGGATACGGGGGAATCACATAAGGAAAGCAAGGCTTATGCGCCGGGTGACCGGGCGGTTTTAGCCGAAACACCCTGGGGCCAAATAGGGCTTTCTATCTGTTACGATGTGCGCTTTGCGCATTTATATCAGGCATTGGCGCAAGATGGCGCCGGTATTTTTACCGTTCCAGCAGCATTTACGCATACAACAGGCCTCGCACATTGGGAAATTCTTCTCCGGGCACGGGCTATTGAAAATGGCGCCTATGTTATTGCGCCAGCGCAATGTGGACAAAATTCCGAGAAAAGAAGGACCTTTGGTCATTCCATGATTATCAGTCCCTGGGGTGAAATATTAGCAGAAATGGGGGAAGACCCCGGTTATATCACAGCAGATATTGACACAGATGCGATAACGCGGCGACGGCAGCAAATTCCTAATCTACGGAATAATCGCGACTTCAGGTTGGCGTCTGGCGATTATGTCGCAACAGCCGCCGAGTAAAATCCGCTCAAGGCTTTTTAATGGCGGCAATCGATTGACGCATCGCTGGTGCCGGACCTGTGATAGGTCCATGAAAATAGTCAATAACATCAAAACTCTCCCCGCACAGGGTTTTGAGTTCCTTTGGTGCTAATAAGAAATCCGGATTTCGCGGCCGGCCAAATTTTTCGTTTCCCCGGGCAAAAGTATCATAAAGCAGAACACCGCCCGGCACCAAACTGTCAAAAATATTTTGAAAAATAGGCCGGTGGAGGTAGTTAACGACGATAATGCCGGAAAACATTTGCTCTGAGAATGGCCAGGGTTGGTTTTCTAAATCAGCCTCAATTACACTGATATTTGACATAGGCTGATGCGCTATCACCTCTGTCGTATCTTTATCAACGGCAACGACGTCATACCCAAGCTCTTGCATATAAAAGCTATGGCGGCCAGTGCCACAAGCAACATCCAATACAGGATGCTCCTTTGGGAGAAGCGCACTATGTTTCCGTATCCACGGAGAGACAGGTATCATACATTTCTCAGTTAAAAAACGACGCCGCACTTGTGTTTACTGCGGAAACAATTATTTTTAAATCATGAGTATCAGAATACAAAGCAATAATCTAAATGATTAAATATGATCTAAAATGCGATAACGCCCATATATTTGAGGCGTGGTTCAAGAATAGTGCGACGTATGACGCTCAGGTCGGCGCGGGTGGTTTAGCATGTGCCGTATGCGGCGCAACGGGCATATCCAAAGCGCCCATGGCACCCTCCGTACCCAAGAAGAACTCCCTGTCCAAAAATGATCGTCAGGCCATGGCGGAAAAAGAAACCAATCAAGCCGCCACAATGATGAAGGCCATGCGAGAAATCCGCGAGACCGTGGAAAAGAATTTTGATAACGTCGGCGACCAGTTCGCTGAGGAAGCCCGCAAAATTCACTATGGTGAAACTGAGACACGCGGAATCTATGGACAGGCCACGACAGAAGAAAGCAGCGAGCTACGAGAAGAAGGTGTGGAAATTAACGAAATACCCTGGATTCCGAGCACTGACAATTAAAAAGGGCTCGAATAATCGAGCCCTTTAATGATGGTGCCGGAACGACAGTTAGTCTTTTTTATCAGTCTCTTCAGCGCCTTCGGCCTCTTCAGTTTTTGACTTCTCTTCCATTTTCTCATCTTCTTTAGGTGTCAGAAGAATAATTGACGCAGCGGCCTTTAGTTCGTCAATCATTGTAGTCACCATGGAATTCGTTTTTTGGCCTCGAATTTCCTCTTGTTTTTCTTCAAACGCTGGCGGCTGTGTCTGGCGCTTGTCTTCTACTTTAATGACATGAAAGCCAAATTTGGTTTTAACGGGCTTTTTCGTATATTCGCCGGCGGGCAGATCAAATGCTGCTGTTGCGAATTCTGGCACCATCCGGTCTCTAGTGAAATAACCAAGATCTCCGCCGTTCGGGCCGGAGGGACCTGTCGAATATTCCTTGGCAAGCTCAACAAAATCTCCGCCGTCGCCCAGCAACTTAATGACATCGGTCGCTTCTTGTTCAGTTTTTAACAAGATATGACGTGCTTGCACTTCATCGGCAGGTTTAAACTCAGCAGCGAATTTATCATACTCCGCTTGGATCACTTCATCTGTGACCATGGCGTCAATTTTTTCTTTCAAGTAGTATTCCTGCAGCAGTTGTTCACGAACCGTATTCAAGCGCCCCTGAAACTCTGCATTTTCGCCAAATTTTTCTTTTTTTGCTGCCTGCCCGATGACAGCCATGCTGACTAACTGATCCAGCAGCTGTTGCTCTACAAATTCTTTCGGAGCCTGGCGGTATTGAGCCGGAAGTGTTTCGTATAATGCATCTACATCGGCATCCGTAATTTCTGCACCATTCACCGTCGCCAATACTTTTCCGTCAGCGGCACCCTCTTTTTCCATTGTCGCGGAATTGTCTGAAGACATGCCCGATTCGATAGCAGCAGCGATCTCACTCATTGATCCGCCTTTTGCGTTTGAGCCGACATAATAGCCGATGAGTACTGACAATATTGCAACGACTGCAAATGCGAGAAAGTGAACTGATTTCATAGTATCTTGATCCTAATTTGTTGTTCGCATCCTCGAAAGCTACGTATCATTTTCCGGAGATGACGGAATTCCAGCGAATATAGTCGTTATTAACGTGAGAACAACCTTTGTTAAATTTATGAGACTGATTTTCACTTTTTCGCCTCAAAAACTTCACCTTTACGCCATCTCCTGTTTGGATAGATTGACATAACTGCGGTTGCCCCTTATCTGTCTCCTTAGATATAACGGCATTTTTTAACCTAATTGCAGATGCTTTAATGAAATATTGTGCGTCTTAGATGTACAGTTGTTTGATGTCACAACCCTTGACTGGAGTATAGTCAGATATGTTCGGTTCCTTTGCCAAGAAGTTATTCGGGTCTCCGAATGACCGGGCACTTAAGCTTGTTCGAACCAAAGTAGACGAAATAAACTCGTTGGAAGAGGAGATTAAACCTCTTAGCGATGACGAGCTAATGGCTAAAACAACGGAGTTTCGGCAACAGATTGATGCGGGACGATCGCTGGACGATTTACTGCCAGAAGCTTTCGCCTGTGTAAGAGAAGCGGCCGTGCGTGCCTTGGGTGAGCGGCATTACGACGTGCAGCTCCTTGGCGGGATCGTACTTCATCAAGGTAAAATTACGGAAATGAAAACCGGTGAAGGTAAAACACTTGTTTCGACTTTGCCCGTCTATTTAAATGCTTTGGAAGGCAAGGGCGCCCATGTGGTCACCGTAAATGACTATCTGGCCCAACGCGATTCAGAATGGATGGGCCGGGTTTTCGCCAAGCTTGGGATGAAAGTTGGATGTGTCGTTCACGGTCTGGACGACAATGAACGCCGTGCGGCCTATGCTGCAGATATTACTTACGGTACCAATAACGAATTCGGCTTTGATTACCTCCGTGACAATATGAAGTTCGAAAAACCTGCTATGGTCCAACGGACGTTCAATTTTGCAATTGTCGATGAAGTTGACAGTATCCTCATCGATGAAGCCCGAACGCCTTTGATTATATCAGGACCGGCAGAAGATTCATCTGAACTTTATCGGGCCATGGATAGTCTTGTTCCGCAAATTGGTGAAGACGATTTCGAGAAAGACGAGAAATCTAAAACCGTAAACTTTTCGGAAATTGGCACTGAACGGATGGAAAAGATCCTTGACGAAGCCGGCCTTCTCAAAGGCAATAATTTATACGACAGCGAGAATATTACAGTCGTCCACCATGCTAACCAGGCGCTGCGCGCACATAAACTCTTTGAAAAAGACAAAGACTATATCGTTAAAGACGATAAAGTTGTCATCATCGATGAATTTACCGGCAGAATGATGGACGGCCGCCGGTTCTCTGAAGGTTTGCATCAAGCGCTTGAAGCCAAGGAACATGTGACAATCCAGCCGGAAAACCAGACACTTGCTTCGATAACCTTTCAAAATTATTTCCGGCTCTATAACAAGCTTGCGGGAATGACCGGTACAGCTGCGACGGAAGCTGAGGAATTTCACGAAATTTATGGCTTGGAAGTAGTAGAAATCCCGACAAATGTCGGTGTCGCACGTAAAGATGCTGATGACGAAGTATACAGAACTGCTGACGAGAAATATTCTGCAATTATCGACACCATTGAAGTCTGTGCAAAACGTGGGCAACCTGTTCTTGTGGGAACAGTTTCCATCGAAAAATCTGAAATGCTTTCTTCCATGCTCGAGAAGAAGAAGATTCCGCACAAGGTTCTGAATGCCCGCTATCATGAGCAAGAAGCTGAAATAATCGGCCAGGCTGGTCAGTTTGCCGCCGTTACAATTGCCACCAATATGGCAGGCCGCGGAACAGATATTAAATTAGGCGGCAACGAAGATATGGCGATCATGTCCCGTATCGCCGACGAAACCGATGAAGCAAAGATCGCTGAAATCACAAAAACGATAAAAGGCGAGATTAAGGAACAACGATCCAAGGTCCTGGAGGCTGGCGGATTGTTTGTTATCGGCACAGAACGCCATGAATCCCGCCGCATTGACAACCAGTTACGTGGACGATCTGGCCGCCAGGGTGACCCCGGAGCATCTCATTTCTTCTTGTCTCTACAAGATGATTTAATGCGTATCTTCGGTTCTGAGCGGATGGACGGCATGCTTCGGAAGCTTGGACTGGAAGATGGCGAGGCCATTGTCCATCCGTGGATCAACAAAGCTCTTGAAAAAGCCCAACAAAAAGTTGAAGCCCGCAACTACGACATCCGTAAGAATCTTCTGAAATTTGATGATGTCATGAATGACCAACGGAAGGTGATTTATGAGCAACGTATTGAATTGATGGACACACAAGATGTTTCCGAAACAGTCACGACCATGCGTGATGAAGTCGTCGATGACTTAGTCGATACGCATATTCCGCCAAAAGCTTATCCCGAGCAGTGGGATACGGATGGCTTAAAGGAAGCCGTTGCCAAAACCCTTGCACTTGATCTGCCCGTGGACGAATGGGCAAAAGAAGAAGGCATCGCAGATGAAGAAATTCGGGAGCGCCTGAAAGATGCAGCAAACCGCAAAATGGCGGAAAAAGCTGCTAATTATGGACCCGAAATCATGCGAATGGTCGAGAAAAGCATTTTGCTGCAAATTCTCGACCAAGCTTGGAAAGAACATTTATTGCAATTGGATCAATTACGTCAGGGAGTTTCGTTGCGCGCATACGCCCAAAAAGATCCGTTGAATGAATATAAGACTGAAGCCTTCACCATGTTCCAAGTCATGTTGGATACTCTACGTGAAACAGTGACAACTTATTTATCGTTCGTCCAGCTACAAAATCCTGCTGAACAACTCCGACGGAATGAGCCGGATGAAAGTGAACTGCAAGTAACGCATATCGATCCTGTTACCGGCGAAAACGAATTTGAGGCCGCCGAGCTAGAACTGGACAGTGAAAACCCGGAAACTTGGGGCAAGGTCAGACGAAATGAGCCCTGCCCTTGCGGATCCGGCAAAAAATTTAAACAATGTCACGGACAGGTTTGAAGTCACAGACATCGTTGTTAACAGTTGAGGGTATGTGATGATTTCTTTCCTGAAAAGCCTGATGTCCGATGGCGACGATCAGAAAAAACCATCTAATTCGGATGAAGAGCATATCGCCACCGCTGCCCTCCTGATTGAGGCAGCGCTTTCCGATGACGATTTCAAGGATGTGGAACGACAAGCAATCCTGGATGTTCTTGAACGGCATTATAAAATATCGGAAAGCGAGGCAACCGAACTTTTACACGATGCTGAAAAAGCCCAGGCTGAAGCCGGGCAACTTTTTTACTTCACACGGACGGTCAAAGAAAGTTTTCCCATTGAGACCCGCGTTCAAATGATCGAGATGTTGTGGGAAATTGCGTACGCTGATGGCGTCCTAAGCAAATTTGAAGCCAATCTTGTCCGGCGAGTCGCGGGCTTGATCTATGTCAGTGATCGGGACCGGGGAAATGCCCGTAAACGTGTCCTCGCGCGTTTGGGAATTGATCCAGACTGATAAATTGCGCTCCTTTTTATTTTTGTCTTGTTTTTCACCTCCTTTAGCGATAATCCGTTAAGGAGTTCTTGTAATGTTGACTATTCGAATAAGCTGGAGAAAAAAATGACCTACGTCGTGACCGAAAATTGCATTAAATGCAAATACATGGACTGCGTGGAAGTCTGCCCGGTTGATTGCTTCTATGAAGGCGAAAACATGCTGGTCATTCATCCAGATGAATGTATCGACTGCGGTGTTTGTGAACCTGAATGCCCGGCTGAAGCAATTCTTCCGGATACGGAAGACGGCGTCGAAGAAATGTTAGAGGTGAACAAAGAGTTTGCTGAAAAATGGCCGAATATTACGCAAAAAGGAGAGCAAGCTCCTGATGCTGAAGATTGGGACGGAAAAGCAGACAAATTTAAAGAGCATTTCAGCTCAAATCCAGGTGACCAGAGCTAATAAAGCTTGTAAATACCTGATTTATCACGACTTAAGGAACAAGATTAGCATTTTACGAAAAAATGTGATATAGTTCCTGCATTGAATGTAGTCATTTTGAATTAACTGGGGCGCGAAAGGCTGGAATATGCTTTTTAGGAGCCCTTTTTATGTTGTGACTTTTGTTTTACTGGTGGACAGAGCTATACATGCAGCGCGGATAACGCTGCAGTTTTTTTTGGGCAATCATACCCTAAGCTCTCATCAAGGCTAATGAAAAGGATTTGTATGACTAAGGAATTGGAATTCGCACCTCTGGATCATGTTGTGTACCCAACACATGGTGTCGGACAAGTCATCAGTATTGAAGAGCAGGAAATATCCGGCATGGCATTAACTCTCTATGTTGTCGATTTTTCTCATGAAAAAATGACGCTACGCGTCCCGATTAAACAGGCAAAAAATGTTGGAATGCGGGCTTTATCCTCACCTAAGAAGATGAAAAATGCTCTGGAAACATTAAAAGGACGTGCTCGGATTAAACGGACAATGTGGAGCCGGCGGGCGCAAGAATATGAAGCCAAAATCAATTCTGGCGATCCAATACTGATTGCTGAAGTTGTTCGCGATTTGCATAGAAATGAAGATCAACCGGACCAGTCATATAGTGAGCGGCAAATATATGAAGCTGCGCTCATACGTCTGTCACGCGAGTTAGCTGTTGTAGAGCAAATCGAAGCAGATGCTGCTGCGGAAAAAGTCCAGAAAGTCCTAAAAGCCGCTTAAGCTACAAAAAATAAGCGACGACAAAAGCCTGGATGAAAATCCGGGCTTTTTTGTCCTAAATTTTATCAATTACGGCCTCAAGGGCTTGCACAAATCAAAACGAACCTACATTGTGCGACACTATGAGATTAAATGCTTACAGAGAGAAATTCGGCTGCCTTGCGCAGGTTGGACGCGTGTGGGCTGTCTCAAGCATCCATGGTGAACTCACCCGGCTTATTCAGCTGCACGATACTCTTGTTACACGTTGGAAGCCCGGTGACCGGCTTGTGTATCTAGGGAATTACTTGGGTCGGGGTCCGGACATCAAAGGCGTGTTGGACGAACTCCTTTCCTTTCGCATTAATCGGCTCTGTCTTGCGGGGATGGCAGCGCAAGATATCGTCTTTCTGCGAGGCGCTCAGGAAGAAATGTGGCGAAAGCTTCTCCAGATTCAACTTGCATCTGATCCCAACACCGTTTTTGACTGGATGACGGAACACGGCATTGGACGAACCCTTGAGGCGTATGGCGAATCCGAAGAGGAGGCCCGAAAATATTTTCGCGAAGGTATCCTCGCGACAACAAAATGGACGAACCGGTTGCGAGAAAAAATACAGTCGAACCCGGGCCATAATGACATTCTTGTTGCTCTTCGTAGAGCTGCTTATACGGAAGACGGAGAGCTCTTATTTGTTCATGCAGGGGTCGATCCAGGCAAAGCCGTTATTGATCAAAATGATACCTTTTGGTGGGGCAGCCCGCATTTTGATATGATCGATAAACCCTATTCTGGATTTCAAAAAGTTATTCGCGGCTACGATCAGGCACAACTTGGAATCACGGAGACGGCACATACAGCGACAATCGACGGCGGGTGTGGTCACGGCGGTCCATTATACACTGCCTGCTTCAATTTGGAGGGCAGTATAGTGGATCAAATTTGTATCGAATGACGTCGCTCTCGTTTCTATTGCGCAAATTCGAGCGATTTATATGCCTGGCCCTGGACTGGCTTTTCGCTCTC
>NZ_JBALWD010000062.1:0-7014 GCF_036960985.1 Sneathiella sp.
GCCAGCGTTCGTTCTGAGCCAGGATCAAACTCTCAAGTTTGATTTAGAATTAACTTCTTCCCGTCACAACGTTTACATAAATTACACACTGCTGCGTAACCCATGCATTTTGTACAAATCATCCATAAATGAATAATCCATACGCTGAACTTAAACCTGTCATATCTAAATAATAAATTACCGAAATAATAAACTATCCAAACATAACGACTTCAAGATACCCGTTGCAACAGTCAGTCATTAAAGCAATAACAACCGCCGCCCAGGCATCTCTTCTCATCAATATCAACAATGTAAATTAAAAATCGTCAAAACAAATAAATTCGTCAGACAAAAAAACGCCGCCGAATTAACCTGACCTAATTTATCAGGTGCGTCCGACTGCGTCGTTGCCCATCTTATATAGATATCCAGGCAACGCCGTCAACAGGTAAATTTACTAAAAAGACGAAAAAAGATTATACCCTTAACAACAGCTTAATACAACTGAATTCTAATACTAAGATGTACAAGTGCGTTACTATATAGCTCCGCCAGGAACCAAATCGCGCCCTCACATATCTGTTAGGATAAAAGTGATGGTGCGGCACTTTACAAGCGCTGCTGGTTGAGAGAGATTTACAATGACGAACAGCAACAAGGAGAAACCATGTCGCGACCAAAAATTGGATTGGCTCTTGGAAGCGGGGTCGCCCGGGGCTGGGCACATATCGGTGTCATCCGCGTTCTGGAACGCGAAGGCTTAAAGCCAGACATCATTTGCGGCACTTCAATTGGTGCCCTCGTCGGCGGCATGTACCTGGCCGGCAAAATGGACGCCCTGGAAGAATGGGCCCGTGATCTAGGGAAATCCAGCCTGTTCCGATTTCTTGACATCCGTCTGTCCGGCGGCGGGCTTATTTCAGGTAATAAGTTATTCTCGCTTTTGGAAGACAATATCGGTGATACTCTAATTGAAGACCTTCCAGCACCGTTTTCTGCCATCACCACAGAATTGGGCACCGGGCACGAAATTTGGATACAAGAAGGAAACCTCGCCAAGGCGATCACCGCTTCTTATGCCCTGCCTGGATTATTTTCCCCGCAGCAAATCGATGATCGATGGCTCATTGACGGCGCGTTGACAAATCCAGTTCCGGTTTCTGTATGCCGGGCCTTGGGCGCCCGCCTGGTCATAGCTGTCAATTTGAATGCGGATGTTTTCGGGATGTCAAATATCGGCGAAAATGAAGAAAGCCTCATGTCGGAAGAAAATGGCGGAAAATTTAAAGCATTTCACGCGCGATCCCCTTTAAATCTGATGAAGCATCGCTTTTTCGACAAATCAGGCGCGGAACCCAGCATTTTTGGCGTCATGATGTCCGCCCTCAATATTGTTCAAGACCGCCTGAGTCGTTCACGCCTCGCCGGAGACCCACCCGATATCACCATTGCCCCGCGCCTCGCCCAACATGGCTTATTGGATTTCGACAAAGCACAAGAAATGATAGCAGAAGGAGAAGCATCCGCCGAACGCTCTCTTCCCTTCTTAGCACGGGCGATGGAAGTCTTGTCTTAGAGGTCCTCGTTAGCCAGTGGCTATGTAATCGCGCATTGCCGCCGCCTCACGCTCAACTTCATCCATCCGGCTTTTAACAACATCGCCAATGGAAATGAATCCGGTTAGCCGCCCTTCATCCAAGACTGGCAAATGACGGATCCGTTTACCCGTCATGAGAGACATAACGTTATCAATCGTCTCAGAAGGTGTCGTCGTTATCAGCTCAGATGTCATTAAATCTTCAGCTGTTTGTGCCAAACAATCCGAACCACATTCAGATAAGCCCCGGACAATATCCCGCTCCGATACGACGCCGCGCAAATTTCCCGATCGATCCACGATCAAGACCGCACCAATCTTATTTTTTCCCAAAATATTAGAAATATCTGCAATGCTATCCGAAGGAACCGCCGTGATCACATTGGCCCCCTTGGTTTTCAAAATACCAGCGACATTCATACAAAATCTCCTTCCAACTTTGGCTTACGGGAAAACGCAGTAAAAGAGTATTTTCAATTTTACTAATCTACCATATTTTCCGGCAAATTTCAACTCTCTTGCGAAATCTCGATACTCAATCGCACGCCTTAAGGTATCATATTGTTAATGTCGTCTTCCTGTTCAATAGCTGCATCTTCCCGTTCAGGGGGCCCTATGACGATGGTCACTTCTCCTTTGATTTTCTTTTCCTGAAAATTCTCGATCAGGGACTCTAGTCTTTGGCGATGTATATTCTCGAATTTTTTCGTTAATTCTATGCAGACGGCCGCTTCCCTGTTCCCCAGACATTCAAGGGCAATCTTCAGAATTTTCGCGACTCGAAACGGCGACTCAAAGAAAACCAAGGCCGTTGGCGCCTCTGCGAAGGCATTAAAAACTTTACGTTGCCGACCCGGCCTCCGCGGAAGAAAACCCAAAAAGGAAAAAGCCGGAACTGGCAAACCAGATACCATCAGGGCCGTAATGACGGCACTTGGACCTGGTAAGGCATCTACTTTGTATCCGTTTTCAATGGCCGCGGCTGCGGCTCTTTGCCCCGGATCACTTACCCCTGGAGCACCTGCATCTGATGTCAAACCAACAGATTTTCCATCCCGCAGCAAAGAAAGTATTCGGCCAACAGCCCGATCTTCATTATGTGCATGACAGGCAAAGATAATTGGCGGACTGTCCAATTGATGACGCTCAAAAATCTTACGAGTATGCCTCGTATCCTCGCATGCCAAAGCATCTACCGTCTGCAATATTCGCATGGCCCGCAAAGAAATATCTTCCAAATTGCCGATGGGCGTTGGAATGAGAAACAGCGTTGGTTCATTCTGGTCGTCATTTTCAGTCATGTTTAGGGACTAACCATATATTGCAGTGATGTGCAACGCCCGTTGCCTGCCTGCTTAAGCAACAGCTTCCAGAATTAGATCCCGGAGCCATAGGGTCGTCTTCGATTGCGCCGTGGATTTATGCCAATATAAGTAAAAATCCAGATTGGGCACCGGCAACGGCAGTGAAAAAACGTGGCAGTCATACATCCGGGCTAACTGCAAAGGCGCGGTCAGCGCGAAATCGGTTCGCTGCAGTAAATGAAACGCCGCCTGATAATGCTGAAATCGGATCATTATATTTCGAGCTGGACCCAAATTTCCGAGCTCAATATCGACAGATCCACTTCCTTGTTGCCGTGACGATACGAGGATGTGGGAAAGAGAAAGATACATCTCTAGGGACAAACTGGAATTGCCCACCAATGGATTGGACCGGCCAACAACACACACCTGTTCATCTGACATGAGGAGATGGTTTTGCAACTCTGGATTCGGTGACAGAGGAATATCAACGGCAAAATCAATTTCACCTAAAGACAGCTTTTTCGCTATGGATCGCCGTGGCACGTGAAAAGCCTGGACTTTCATGAGAGGCGCATACTGATGAAGGCGCTCCACTAATTTTGGCAGCAAGATCGTTTCACCGATGTCGCCAATCCCAATCCGAACTATCTTATCGGATATTTGCGGATCAAACTTTTCTTCCTCCTCAATACCGGATTGCAACAATCTCAAGGCCTGCCGCACCGGGCCGATCATTTTTTGAGCTACAGGCGTGGGATTCATTTTACGCCCCGCATGAACAAACAGAGGATCGCCAAATCGATCCCGCAATCGTGCTAAGGAATTGCTAACAGCTGGTTGTGTAACGTTCAGAGCGCTCGCCGCCTGTGTCAAATTGCGATGTGTGTATACGGCGTCTAAGGTCACGAATAAATTAAGATCGAGATTTTTAAGCTTCATCTTATCATCACCATTACTTATGACTATATATCATAAAAATAAATTTTAATGATTACAATAGTGTTCTTATACTTCTCGCCGACATCCTAAAAATAGAGAAAGATCCAGCGAATGAAATTTTCATATTCTGACAAAACTGATAATCTTGTGGCCCGGGTGGAAGCTTTCATGAGCGACTACGTATATCCAGCAGAGCAGGTTTATCACGACTATATTGAGAACTCGGACACTCGCTGGGTAATTCCACCGGTTATGGAAGAATTGAAAGACAAAGCAAAAGAAGCCGGCCTTTGGAATTTATTTCTAGCCGATTTCGAAGATCACGGCGCGGGCCTGTCAAACTTAGAATATGCCCCTCTATCTGAAACAATGGGCCGCTCCATGATCGGTTCCGAGGCATTTAACTGTAGTGCGCCGGATACCGGAAATATGGAAGTTTTGGCGCGATACGGCACACAAGCTCAAAAAGATGACTGGCTGATACCGCTCCTTAACGGTGAAATTCGCTCCGCCTTCGCCATGACGGAGCCGGCCGTTGCCTCCTCGGATGCAACCAATATTCAAAGTACGATCCGCCGGGAAGGAAATGAGTACGTCATTAGCGGCCGTAAATGGTGGACATCAGGTGCGCCGGACCCTCGATGCAAAATTTTGATTTTCATGGGGAAAACAGATGTCAATGCTTCGCGACATACCCAACAATCCCAAGTACTGGTGCCTATGGACACACCGGGAGTTAAAATGATCCGCCCGCTAAAAGTCTTTGGGTCCGACGATGCGCCTCATGGACACGCGGAAATGCTTTTTGAGAATGTCCGCGTGCCAATCTCAAATATCATTGGGGGCGAAGGAGAAGGGTTTGCAATTGCGCAGGGCCGGTTAGGCCCAGGTCGCATACACCATTGCATGCGCCTCATTGGGTGTGCGCAACGTGCTATCGAATTGATGTGTGACCGAGTAGAAAATCGGATCGCTTTTGGTAAGAAGCTAAGTGAACAAGGATCCATCCGTGAAGACATCGCAAAATCAATATGCGAAGTAGAGCAAGCTCGCTTACTGACCCTGAAAGCCGCAGAACGCATGGATTTGGTATCCTATAAGGAAGCCCGAGACCTAATTTCAATGATTAAAGTTGTTGCACCGTCCATGGCACAAACCGTCATTGATCGGGCCATTCAAGCCCATGGCGCCATGGGGCTTAGCCAAGACACCTTTCTGCCCGAAGCCTTTGCCTACGCACGCACGGTTCGACTTGCCGATGGCCCGGACCAAGTTCATATGTCGTCGCTCGGAAAGCAAATTATACAGCGTTACGCTCACTGACCCGTAAAAGGAAACAATAAACAGCGCAGAGCTACCGGAGTATCGGATGACGACAGAGACCGAGTTTACACGGCCATCACAATTCTTACACCTTCAACCCTTCGCCAACACCTATGGTGTCACCGTTGTTGAGGAAAAACCAGGATCTGTCGTTATCGAAGCCCCTTACCTGGAGGCACTTTCAACGCCGCCAGATCTTTTCCCGACATCATCAGTTGGCGCTGTTGGAGATATGGCGGCTATCAGCTCATGCTTATCAATGCTGCCAAAAGGATGGGCCTGTGCAACTTTGGACTTTACCGTTAAAATGACCGGGCAAGCACGCGGCGAAAAACTAGTTGCGCGAGGTCGGGTTTTGCAAGCGGGCAAGTCTTTCTCCGTCGGATCCGCGGACGTTTTTAGTGTTCTTAACGGCAAGGAGACATTGTGCGGCGTTGTAATGGCAACTAGCCGCAATTTCCCAATAAAATAAGTACCGTCCCACGGCCTAGGGGCGTTTTTTGACGAGATATCGTTGCTCCCCTTCGAGAACCAACTCTTTTCGTTGATTGTGAACTGTCGACCGCACGGTCACGATGCCTGTCGTATTCTGCGCTTTCAAGTCTGTGATAACGAGCTCTGGATACACGGTATCACCGTAATAAACAGGCCCTAGGAATTTCGACGACTGATCAATAAAGGCGATAAGAGATTCCCCGACGACATGAGGAAATATACCCGCGCCCGAAGCCGTCTGAATCAACACTTGGAAACCATGCGCTAAAAGCTCTGGATGACCTTGGGACTTGCAATACTCAACATCATAATGAATAGGATGATTGTCTCCAGAGGCCGCTTGGAAAGCGGAAAAATTGGCATCTCGTAACGTCCGCGACGGTATATAAAATTGCTGCCCGATCGAAAAATCCTCAAAATAGCTGGATTCTGCAAACTTATGGTTTTCCGGTTTAAATTCGTTGTTCATCTCATTATCCTGCTTGTTATCAAGTCTTGTCATTGGGATACAACTATAGTCTAACGGAAAATCCAAACAACTCTCGTAAGGTTATAAAATTCCGACAGACCTAGGTTTATTTAAATATATTTTCCTGTCATATTGTAGGCAACTTTAACACTTTAAAAGGAATACTCGCGATGAAAGGCGATGCCGCAATCATTAAACATCTTAATGTTATTTTGAAAAATGAACTCACAGCAATAAATCAGTATTTCCTGCATTCCCGAATATTGGAAGATTGGGGTTTAAAAGAGTTAGCGGAAAAGGAATATCACGAGTCAATTGATGAGATGAAGCATGCGGACAAGCTTATCAAGCGAATCTTGTTTTTAGAGGGCCTGCCAAATCTTCAAGATCTGGGCAAATTGATGATAGGAGAGGATACGAAAGAAATCCTCGAATGCGATCTAAAAATGGAACATGCCGGCCATATCGACCTTAAAGCCGCTATTAAGGACTGCGAATCTAAGCAAGATTATGTATCCAGGGATTTACTTGTAGAAATCATGGAATCCGAAGAAGAGCACATCGATTGGCTGGAAACCCAGTTAGGTCTATTGGATAAAATGGGCCTTGAAAACTATATACAATCTCAAACTTCCTAATCTGTTCAGAGGCAACTTTACGGCCGAATAGCTCTATAATATCACTTTAACATTGACAATCATTCGCAATTTACTAAATTAATGAGAATGATTGTCAGTTTTAAAAGACGGATGTTGTAGAATGTATGTATGCCTGTGCAATGGATTTACGGATCGCGATGTGAAATCAGCGATCGCTGGTGGTGCCCAGGGTGTTGCGAATATATACGATTCATTGGGAGCGCCGCCACAATGCGCTAAATGCTCAATACATATTCGTGAGAT
>NZ_JBALWD010000063.1:0-6677 GCF_036960985.1 Sneathiella sp.
CTTGCGGTTGGGCACCACATCGTCTGCAATGTGGCTTTCCAGTTCGGCTTCGAGCGCCGCCTCGGTGAGTTGCTTTAGCAGTGGCGCCAAAACACCGTCTTTCCCGCTAATGGCCTGTCCGGACTGGATGGCCTTAAGAGCTTTATCAAAATCGAATGGTTCTGTCATAATCAATTCTCCGTACAGCATTATGCTGCAATTTAAAGAATTGACACAAAACTTCTAACACTCCCCCAATCGCCGCATCGCCAATCGCGCCATTGCTGCCAATCGTCCTATCGCCAATCGTGTCATTACAGCCAATCACCTCATCGCCAATCACTTCATTACAGCCAATCACCTCATCGCCAATCGCGCCATTACAGCCAATCGTTTTATCGCCAATAACCCTATTGCTGCTTGTCACGCCACTGTCCACCAAATGCATTCCTTTCAGAACAACCACAGGGGGGGGAGGGGGTCTTTATTATCGGCCTAGGAGAGCCCCAGCCGCGAGAGAGGTCGTCAGTTCCAAAGGCAAGGAGGAAATCCCAAGCGCTTGAAAACGGGGCGTTCAAAAAAGCCCAAAAATTCGGAGTATATTGACATAGAACCAACGGGTATATAAACGCAACCAAAGGTAAACAAACATGAAAACGACCAAGACCAGACACAAAGCGGGCGGCACCCATGAAGTAGCAACCTTGCAAACCGAGATCGCTGCGAGTGCCAGATCCGTTGAACCGACCGACCTGTTAAACGATAGACAGCTCGCGGCTTTCGCCGAGATAATCGGGTCTTTATCCCACGACGAGCTGGATTTCTCCATGTTGCACTCAGGCACGGTGCTCGCCCAGCAGGTCTGCTTCCTCGAAGACTGTCAGGCAGAAATTGAGCAAGATGGGCCCACTGTCAGCCGACCTGCTGGCAAGCTAGCGCACCCGACCATATCGACCATAGATAAAACCATCAAAAGCATACTGGCGCTGAAACGCTCCATGGGCCTTGCAGGCTCTTCATTGATCGACAAGCCAGCGCGCAACCGAGAGCGCCGCGCGAAATTGCAGGCAAAAGCTGGAAGGCCAAGTGTGGCTGGAACCACACAGGCAGGCTCTGATGGGCTGCCACGATTGCCAGACGGCTCCGTGGACTGGAAGGCTGCCGCAAAGAAATGACGATGAGGCTGTCGCTAGATGGGTGCATAGATCTGATGGGCGGTCACCATCCGCCAGATGACCCTGATCAGGCCGGTTTCTATTTGCAGATGCTGTATAGAAATATCGGTCTGGCACACGGTCACAAGTTCCAATTGCGATGCAAACTTCTGGCAGGAACCATCCCGTCGGAGCTTTGGGGAATCGATCCCCTTCGGCATTTCTCTAGAAGTAAAACCTAGCTGCCCAAAATTTTGTAGTTGAGAATAAAACACGGCGATGCCTTACTGTACGAAATAACCGGCGGACGACCTGATGAACAACCACACCATGATCGTTAAAGATATCGGCGACCGCGAGGCAACCTTTGTTGCTTCCAGTGATAGCGTTGACCGGCAAGGCGATATTGTTGATCCCGCAGGTGCTGACATAACGCACTTCATGAAGAACCCCCAGTTTTTGCTGCAGCACGACTCTCGCGCGTTTCCGATTGGCAACGTTGCTCGAATCTGGCAGGAAGGCAACAAACTAATGGCAACAGTCAAAGGTTTGCCCGCAGGGATAACGGAAGAGGCTGACATCGCATGGCGTCTGATCAAAGAAGGTTTTCTACATGCGGTCAGTATTGGTTTCCATCCCACTCGATCAGAGCCGCGCTACAACGACGACGGCGGCTTCGTTGGTTACATATTCCACCAGTGGGAATTGCTTGAACTCTCACTGGTAAGCGTACCTGCTAATCCCGACGCACTTCTTGTCGCTCGATCAATGTCCAACTCAAAAAGTACCCTTGAATTTTTCAACACTACTCCGGAGCACGACAACATGAAAAAGGCACAGACACCTTATATCCAACCGCGCCCGCATAACGGCGAATATAAAATGACCGGCTTGCTCGCCGCGATTACGAATGACAAAAAACTGGGCGACGGCGCGTTCGAGCGCGAGGTTTCAGAAGAGCTCTATATCAGCAACAAAACCTTCGGTGATAAGATGAAGGGCGGGTCATTCCTTGTGCCTGTACTCGCCATGATGCCGCAAAGCCAGAACAAGAACCACAGCACGGTTCTCGCCCCCGCCAATCTGCTCCCCTTAAGCCAGTCTGACCGCAGAGATGAGCTCTTTACCATTACTGCCGCAGCGCTTGAAGAACACCTGCAGCTCGGCAGTCTCGGCGCGACGATCTCTGTTTCCGACTCAGAGAAAATCGAGTGGGTGAAACAAGACAGCAAAGGCACTGCAGCGTATTTTGATCGGGATACCGTAATTCCCGATACGCCTGACCTCACCTTCTCTCCAGAGAGCGAGACCACAACGAGCTTGGGCTGCAAGTCGAAGATATTTCGAAGCGGTGATTTGTATGCAAAACATCCCAATGCATCTCAGTTGATTGCTGATGCGATGTGGAAGGCAGTGGAGACAGCGCGCATGAAGGCAGTTTTCAGCGAGGCTATAATCCCCTCTGCACCGCCCGCGTGGATTCCTGCGGTCCCTGACGCGCCAAATCCGCTCATTCCACTAGACAATACCACCGGCCAGTTACTGGTAGAAAATGAGCTTGCACTTCGCGCCCTTCTAAAAGATCCGGCGAACAACACGCCAATCAATTACGCCTGTCAGCCAAGCTTTACCGAGTCGTTCAAATATATCGACGCGTATGCAGCTGGCGCTGGCTACAGCCTTGAGTCCGGAGGCCACGTCATGCAAGGAAAGACAACCGACACGTTTTTCTTAGAGGGTGACGGCGGCGGAAACACAAGGATGATCTTTGGTGATTGGAGCTATCTAAACTACGTTTTAACTTCCCCAGTTTTGGGAATAGAGTCAAACCCCTTTGCCGAATCGGCATGGAACGAAGGCTCCATTTTGCTCCGCGCCGTCCTCGATGAAATATTTTTCGACACGTCACGCGGTGAACGTTTCATGAAGTGCTGGGTCGAAACACCTGTCGTTGGAACGCCGGATTAATATGGCTAATCGCATAAAAGAAGCCCTGCGCGTTCTGATGAAAGGAACGTCGCAGAAGGGCCACGGTTCTCTTACCAATGGGTTAGGAATTGGTAGCGGTGGATGGCCCGACCGTTCAAGTAAAAAGGAGTCCGCTCGCGGTGAGTCGCTTCCAGCTGTATATCGGGCGGGCACAATTGCTGCCGATGCGATGGCGAGCTCAAACTTTGAGCTACATAAAAAAATGGAGGAAGGCGGCTCGGTTGTTATACGTGGAACTGACACGGCGTCAGCACTTGCCGCGATGACGTACTCTGATATTGAAACCGCTGTCTGGAACATGGTAATTTTGGGGAACGGATACCTCAGGGTCGTGCGTAACGACCGTGGCGGAATACATCGTTTCGAAGCGTTGCCTTCTGAAATTACGCACATTGAAGTCGACAAAACGACAAATAAAATTTTCTACGTTGTTCCAGCCAATACTCTGACCGGAAAAGAAAAACAGATTTATCCGGAATCAGAAATCGTGCACTTGAAGTATAGGACAACACACGACAGCTTGTATGGAACGAGCCCATTGAATACCTTGTCTCCATCGTTGACGGGCTGGATTGCTACCCGCAGAGCCGTGTCCAGCTTAATGGATAACGTCGTGCACGTTAGCGGGTGGTTATCCACTGAATCCGTTCTCGACGAGGGGGTCATAGCTCGGCTATCTGGTCAGTGGCGAAATTTATTTGCATCAAATGGTTCTAAGTTTGGCGGCGCTCCCGTTTTGGAGCAGGGGGTTTCTTGGAATCAGACCGATCCGTTATCCGCAGTAGATTCTCAACTAATAGAACTTTGCCAGTTCAATATAACCGAAGTGGCGAACTGCTTCGGCCTGCATCCGTACCATCTTGGACTCATTGAGAAAACTCCATACGCGAGCGCCGTCGAAGCCTCTCGTGGTTTGGTGTCAATGTTTTTAGCGCCAATCGCACGTCGCATAGAAAGCGCCTTCAATACAAGCATATTAACGCGCGCAGAGATTTCAGCGGGTTATGGATTTAGGATTCCTTTGGACAACTTGGTCAGGTCAAGCGGCAAGGATCTGTCTGACTCTGTCAGCCAATTGTTGAACGCTGGGATTATTACAGTGGATGAATCTCGTGCGATGGTCGGGCTCGGACAAACGGAAGGCGGCGGCGAGAGACACATCCCAACTAACACCGCGCCTGCTTCTCGCTGGGTAGACGGTAATGTCGGTCTACCAGATCCGGACACGCAAACCGACGACAAAAAGGAAGCTGCCATTATTTCGCTAAAGGTCGACAACACTCAGGGCGATGTAGTTGATTCATCGGTTCCCTCAAGACTTAAAACACGGCTCGTCGAGTCCAAAGAAATTCCCAGCCGATTAAAGGGCAAATTATGAAGCACGAACCCATTAAAGTTTTTATCGATACCGACTCTCTGACCGACCTTGAAGGTGACATTGTCAAAGCTGATGCACAGCCGTTGCACGCTGCAAAGCAGGTGGCGAAAGACGTTGTTCCATCGGGTTACCTTGCCGTGTTTTCTGAGGGCGCTCCACTGAGTTCTGAGTGTCCAATCTGGGAGCGCTGTGGCGGACTGCAGGCCACTTTGGTTCTGGATGATACCGGTACACTGGGAGTCGGCCTTTTGACTCACGACGAGGACGGTAACGCGCAGCAGGGGTTCAGGTTGACGAACAAGCAAGCCATTACTATGGCGCACTATCTTTTGTCTGTGCAATACCAATGGGAGCCATCCGATTCTGTTCGCAAGCTTATTGGCGACGATATCGTTATGCTCGCACAAGAAGTAACTGGCTGGCGTCAGTCAAATCAGATCGCTTCGGATAGAAACGAAATGATAGACAAGGTAAAGTTCGAGAACCGCGCATCAGAGGCTGAAGCAAAGCGTCAGGGATTCCAAGAAGGCGCAGACAAATACGCATCAATGATTCACGAGCTTGCCCGAGCGGCTGCCATGCGCGACCGTGACTATTCTGAATCTGTACTAGAACGCTGGGCATCGGAGATCGAAAATGCAGCCGATCAAAAAACGGCCGTTAACTGAAAAAGAGGTCGCGCATTATACTGATTGCAGCATATACGCGCTTCGAGATGCTCGGCGACCTGACAGGAAAGCCAACGCCCCAGACCACTTCATGGATGGCGGCAAAGTGCTTTACGACCCCGAAGAAGTTATCAGCTGGGCAAAATCAGCAGGTAAAATATTTACTGGAGTTTGGATAGATGCGAAATAAAGCTTACATAGAAATACCAGAACAAATGCGCGACGCGTGCAGGAAAGCAGTTGCTGACAAAATGGGCTGGGATATCGCTAACCAGCTACCGAAGGCGTCTCTTGACCTGTTAGCAATAAAGGCCATTAATGAGCTGGAACCCGAGGCTGGAATTAGCGAGCCTTACATCAACACACCGCGCCTGAGTCCAGCAACAGTTAACGACTACGTCAAGATGCCAGCTGGCCAGATCAAGGCCAGCATAGCGGCTCAGATGCACATGCTCAGAGGAAGTTAAAAAGAACATCGGTGGTGGCCCTGTCCATCGCCGGTTAGTGGGTGGCGAGAGTGGAGGGGTCCGCATCGACCGCCACCTGCGAACTATAACAACGCGGCCGATATTTTGAAATGAACCTTCTAATAGAAATAATAAAACGAAAAGAACGCCAATTGGAATACGTACGCTCCGCGACTGGAATTGACGCATATCTTCAAGAGCTGAAATCCAATCAGCGCTTCGATTACTCGACCATCGAGCTGAAAAAACCAGCAACAAAAATCTGCCGCCTCTGCGGCGAGGATTTCATCGCAGAAGAAGAAAATGACCAGCGTTATTGTGGTCCAGTTTGTCGAAACAAAGTCATAATGAAATAGAATTTGGACGGCGCAGGATTCGGGTAAATGCCGTCCGATAGGGTCTACTGATTCTTAACGACATCCAACAACTGGCGTTTCAGTGAGGATGGAATCAGTGGCCCGACTTTATCTGAAGTCCTTACGGTTCCCGTTCCGTCGGGGTTAAAGTAGCGGCCTCGGCTGCGGTCCTCGATAGCGGGCTCCGGTGCGAGCCTGCGCCGGTTCTCTCCCTCACGATCAATTGAAATTCCTTTGGTAATCATATATATTCCAATTGTGTTGCAACGCCCGCAACGCTGGCAGTGTTGAGGTCAACGGTTCGATCCCGTTTAGCTCCACCAAACAAACCCAGTAACCATGCGGGTTTCAAGAGGTCACAGAGATGTGGCCTTTTTTGTGGGCGGGTGTTTTTCAGATTGGGGAGGCACTGGGGAGGCGTCGAGCCTGCGCACCCTTTCAGGGGCCGTTACAATTCGACCCAGCCACTCGCGCACCTTGTTTGCGATTGTGGTTAGTGGGTGGGGCGGGGTGCGACCTGCCTTATCTACGCTCCATAGCCGAAGAGTAAAAGTCGGGTTCTATGCCAGTCACCACACGACACATCAGGCCCATCGGTGAGGCCGCTACGCCGGCCACCCGGCACAGTAACAAGCGCGTGGCTGTACCGTCACTTACCGGGCATATCATTGACCTGATCGTTATCC
>NZ_JBALWD010000064.1:0-4172 GCF_036960985.1 Sneathiella sp.
GATCAACGGCACTACGGGATATGAAGAAGCCGCCGCACAAGGCCTGATGGCCGGTCTCAATGCAGCGCGGCAAGCCGGCGATGGGACCGAGATTATTCTGGACCGTGCCGATGCCTATATTGGGGTGATGATCGATGATCTGGTGACCCGCGGGACCAAAGAACCCTATCGCATGTTTACCTCGCGGGCCGAATACCGATTGATCCTGCGGGCCGATAATGCGGATCAACGGCTGACCGACCTGGGCACAGAAATTGGATGTGTGGGGCAGGAGCGACGCGAGATTTACGCGACGAAGAAAGAGGCTTTGGCCGCAGCTCGAATAATGTTCGACTGTCTCGCCATCACCCCGACTGAAGCGCGGCGTCAAGGCCTCAATGTTAATCAGGATGGGGTCCGTCGGACGGCATCTGATTTGCTGGCCTATCCCGATATAGGGCTTGATGAGATTACCGCCATCTGGCCGCAAGTCGCTGATTTTACTCCGGAAATACGCGAGCAAATGGCCATAGACGCGCAGTATAGCGGCTATTTGGAGCGGCAGAAATCAGATATTCGCGACTTCCGAAAAGACGAGGCCCTGAGCCTTCCGGAGACTTTGGCTTATGGTGAGATTGGCGGGCTGTCCAATGAAGTTCGCCAGAAGCTGGAAGAAACTCGGCCGACAACATTGGGGCAGGCGGCGCGGATCTCCGGTGTGACTCCGGCGGCGCTGACGGCCTTGCTTTCGTATGTCAAACGCGGCGAGCATCGCAAGCGTGTCGGATAATTCTCGTCTCTTTACCGCTGAAGATTTTCAGGCCCGGACAAATGTTTCACGTGAAACATTGGACCATCTGAGACGCTATGGTGCCTTGCTGGAGAAGTGGCAGAAGGCCATTAACCTGGTGGGAAAATCCACACTTCCTGATCTGTGGCGACGGCATATGCTGGATAGCTGGCAATTGCTGTCCTGTGTCTCGATGCCCAAAGGCACATGGCTTGATCTGGGGAGTGGGGCAGGTTTCCCGGCTTTGGTGGTAGCCATCGGCACGGAGTTTGAGGTTCATGCGGTGGAAAGCGATCAGAGAAAATGCCTGTTTATGCAAAATGTTTCACGTGAAACATTGGCCGGCCTCACGGTACATCGGGCCCGGATCGAGGCTTTACCGCCGTTTCCTGTCGATGTCATCTCGGCCCGGGCGCTTGCACCACTGGAAAAACTGTTGGAATATGCCGCTCCCTTTGTCCATTCAAAAACAGAATTTTTGTTTTTAAAGGGACAAGATGTAGATGAAGAATTGACCAATGCGTCTAAATGTTGGAATATGCAGGTCGAGAAGCATCGTAGTTTAACAAGTGATGACGGCTGTATAGTGAAATTGACCGAGGTCAGCCGTCACTCCTAACCCAGGAGCGGATGGTATGAACACCCATGTAGGAAACCTGCATCAGCGGACCACAGCCCGAATTTTGGCGGTCGCCAATCAAAAAGGCGGTGTTGGAAAAACCACCACGACCATCAATCTGGCGACCGCTCTGGCGGCCATCGGCCAGACCGTTCTGATCATCGATACGGACCCGCAGGGCAACGCCAGCACCGGTCTTGGGATTTCACGGGACGACCGGGAAAGAAATGTTTACGGCGTATTGATGGGTGAAACCCCAATAAAATCAGCTATTTACAAAACAGATATCCCGCAGTTGGACATTGTTCCGTCCACCGCAGACTTGTCCGGCGCCGAGTTGGAGCTGGTGGAGCTGGATCGCCGTAGTCACCGTTTATACGACGCCATCGCTGAAATCAGCGACCGCTATGATTATATTCTGATCGATTGTCCGCCCTCGTTGAATTTGCTGACATTAAATGCCCTGGTTGCCGTCCATGCGGTTGTCGTGCCATTGCAATGTGAGTTCTTTGCCCTGGAAGGGCTCAGCATGTTGATTAAAACCATTGAACGTGTCCGCCAGACCCTCAATCCGCAGCTGGAAATTCAGGGGGTGGTTCTGACCATGTTCGACAAACGGAATAATTTGTCGCTGCAGGTGTCCCAGGACGTGCGCGAATTTCTCGGTGATACGGTTTACCAGACCGTAATTCCCCGGAATGTGAGGGTTTCTGAGGCTCCGAGCCACGGCAAGCCGGTTCTGATCTATGACCATCGTTGTGCCGGGAGCCAAGCCTATATTAACCTCGCCAAAGAGGTAATCCGCCGTGAACGCCAACTGAATGCGGCTGAAGTTGCATGAATGAGATGATGATGACAGACGAAACCTCAAAGAAAAAACTCGGACGCGGACTTTCCGCTCTGCTTGGCGATGATACGCCCAGTGATTACGCCGATCTCGACAAAGCGCGGCCAGCCAAGGAAGTACCCGTCGAACAACTCCGTCCCAATCGGTATCAGCCCCGGCAGGATTGGGATCAGGAAGCTTTGGACAGTTTGACGGAATCGGTGCGGGAAAAAGGAATTCTGCAACCTATCCTTGTCCGCCGCGACCCCGATCAGGAAGTGGAATTTGAAATCGTCGCCGGTGAACGCCGCTGGCGGGCGGCACAATTGGCGCAATTGCATGAAGTCCCGGTGGTTATCAAGGATCTGAGCGATGCGGAAAGCATGGAAATCGCCATTATCGAGAATATCCAACGCGAGGACCTGTCACCCATCGAGGAAGCGGAAGCCTATCGCCGCCTGATGGAGGAGTTTAACTATATTCAGGAAAGCCTGTCCAAAAAAGTTGGCAAAAGTCGCTCCCACGTGGCGAACTTGATGCGATTACTGGTGCTCCCAAAAGCTGTTCAGGATATGATCCGGGATGGGCGCCTTAGCGCCAGTGCAGCCAGAACCCTTATAAATGCGGACGATCCGGAAGCATTGGCCCGTAAAATCGTTGAAGAAGGCTTGAGTGTTCGCGCCGCTGAGGAACTGGGTAAGAAGAAAGCGAAAAAGGCCGATAAAGGATCCCGGAACAGCGGTTATCAGACGTCGAGCTACAATAAAAGTGCAGACGTTCTCGCGTTGGAGGATGATTTATCCGTGGCCATCGGTATGGAAGTGGATATCCGCCATAATGCAGACGGCACCGGAACGTTGACCATCAAATATGATGATCTCGATCATCTGGATGATGCTTGCCGCCGATTAACCCGGGAGCCGCTGCACAATCTTGTTGAAGATCCGCTGACGGAAGATGAGGCAAAATCCTATTCTTACGGGACTGAAATTCAATCCGCCCTGGATTCCGCCCTCGAAGACCCAAAAGAAGAGTAATTCTATCGATACGGGCGATTTTCGATATATCCGACCCTTAAAGTCGGTGTTTCGACGGATCGTCGATGTCACCCCTTTCAAACCCTGAAACCGGCGGAAACCCTCAGGTTTCGAGTCTCTTTTAGCACAATATGTGGTAATTTATCCCGATTTTCAGGCCGCTCAACACAGCATGTCGTGTTATGGGTCGATGCCGTGCGTGAAATTTGGGGAAAAATTGGCCGTCTATTTAGTATTTATTGACCTGACGCAAAAAAAGGAGAGGTACATTGGACACATATATCATCAAGAAATCTGAAATCGAGTCTTTGGAGGGACTTCAGAAATCCCATTTCTTGAATACGAACGCCCAACGCCTCAACAAGTCGTTAGGAGACCTGACCGGACTTACCGGCTTTGGATTTCACATCATTGAAGTTCCGCCGGGGAAAGACTCCACGGAATTCCATGTTCATCATCATGAGGACGAATGCACTTATGTGCTTTCCGGCAGAGGGCAAGTGATCATTGGATCCGAAACTTATGCGATCAGTGAAGGAGACTTCATTGGTTACCGCAAAGGGGGAAAGGCGCATACCATGGTGAATTCCGGCTCCGACACTCTCAAATGTATCGTCGTCGGCCAGCGACTACCCCATGATGTGGGTGATTACCCCAACCTTGCCAAGCGTATATACAGAAACGATGGCCTGCCATGGGATGTTGTGGATCACGAGCATATTGTCAATCCGACGGGTGCGGGGAAAAAATAGCCGCGCCCATCGCCGAAAGGGTGCAAACAGCGCGCCTTTTGGTCACTTTAGGGGGCAGAATGATGAAAATTGTAGAATTCTCAAAGTAGCTGCCTTCGGCGGGACTAATTGGCAACTCCAAAATGGCCGGCAAAATTGTCTGAAAGGGCGGACAGACGATCGACGGCCT
>NZ_JBALWD010000065.1:0-2159 GCF_036960985.1 Sneathiella sp.
GAGGTAACTCTACAATTGTGGGGCCATAGCTCAGTTGGGAGAGCGCTTGGATGGCATTCAAGAGGTCGTCGGTTCGATCCCGTCTGGCTCCACCATTACCTCCCGAAAGGGGGATTCCCTTCCCAATTCGCGCACGCACATGTTTCACGTGAAACAATGTCTTTTCTATGCCCTCATTACTAGAAATTCACGGTAGTTTTACCACTAAATTATTGGTCCCTGGCCATGTGCAAATGGATCGCGGGGCTTCATAGTTCTTGCAAAATGCTGCGGCTGTTATAGTTAAGGACGAATAAAGGTGATTTATATTGAACTGGAATGAGAATGCGTTTTTTGATCGGCTCTTTAGTTTTCAGTTTGGGCGTATCACTGGCGGGTCCGACATTTGCAGAAACGTCTGAGCCGGAGGTAACGGGCGGCACCGATCTAAGTGGAAATTATCTGATCCTTGGGCTGGGCGTTGGATATGCCCCGGAGTATTTGGGTGCGGACGACTATGAGTTTATCCTACAGCCTTCCGTTAACGCCCAATATGAAAATTTCTTCCTCAATACTCGCGGTTTCGGGATGGCGTATAGTGGCTTTGGCTACAATGTTATTAACGAAAACGGTCTAAAAGCGGGACCTTTGATTAATCTGGATCTGGGCCGTGACGAAGATCAGAGCAGCGATTTGCGAGGCCTCGGTGATATTGGAACCACATTGCTGGGTGGCGGCTTTGTGGAATATCAGCCGGGAAATTGGTGGATCAACAGCGCTGCGTTGTTTGCTCTTGCCGGGGATGCCGAAGGGTTTGGAGTCAATGTCAGCACCGGGTATGATTTCAGGCTATCAAAGAGGTTGTCCGTTACGCCGTTTATCGGAACGACCTGGGTCTCCAAGAAATACTCGGAAACCTATTTTGGAATTAATGATGTACAATCCGCCAGATCTGGCCTGGCGCAGTATAATGCCGACAGTGGCTTTAATAATTATTCCGTGGGCTTTAACGCCCGTTATGCTCTCACCAAAAACTGGGTAGTACTGGGCATCACGTCCTTCAACAAACTTGGCGGGAGTGCCAAGGACAGTCCGCTCACAAAGCAACGCGGTAGCGATATTTATGGCTATGGGTCAGTCAGTATACTGTATAAGTTCTGACATAACCCCTCATAACAGAATTCAAGCGCCCGGCGTCTTTAAGCCTAGGAGGGTTTCGGCTCCGGATCTTCCAGCGCCGCGCCCAGAACCTGTGCTTTCTGTGTTTCCGTCAAGTTTTCATAGTCACTGTCCGCTAACCTGACAGTTACCTGACGGTGGGCAAACTTGATGTCGTTCTCCGCAAATAGCTCGCGGATCCGCGCATAAACATGTTTGCGTATGACAAATTGATCGCCGGGACGGGTCATATATTTTACCCGAATGATCATTGCGGAATCTTCCATGGCGTAGACGCCCTGGGATTTGAGCGGTTGCAAGAAATCTTCCCCAAATTCCGGGTGTTGTTGTAATTCTATACCAAGGTTTTTGATCAGTTTGCGAACCTTTTCGACATCTGTATCGTAGGTCAGGCGAAGTTTGAGCTTCATCATGACCCAGTCTCTGGAATAGTTTTTGAGCATTGTAATTTCACCATAGGGGATGGTGTTCAGCGGGCCCATATGATGCCGAAGCTGCAAGGACCGGATCGTAATGCGTTCCACGGTGCCTTTGACAGCCCCCACATCAACATACTCTCCCTTACGAAAAGCATCGTCGAAAAGGAAAAAGGCACCGGAGAAGATATCCCGGATCAAAGTCTGAGCACCGAAACCGACGGCCATTCCAATTATTCCGGCGCCGGCGAAAAGCGGTCCGACATCCAGGCCGAGACCAGACAAGGCGATCATCGCCGTCATAACGACGATTGTTGTCAGAATAGTATAACGGATAAGGGGCAGGAGGGTCGCGATACGTGTCGCGCCGGCACCGCCGCCTTCTGCACCAGGCTCTGCTTCCGCACCGGTTCCCTCGTCTTCGATTTTTCGCTCGATAGCGATTTTTGCGATTTGGAAAGCAATATATCCGGCAATAAGGACGATCACTACATCCCAGACCCGAACCAGTGAGCTTTCTTTATCAAAAAGATCAATACCCCATTGGGCGAGAAGAAACACACCGGCAAAACCGAAAATTACCAG
>NZ_JBALWD010000066.1:0-1961 GCF_036960985.1 Sneathiella sp.
ATATACACGGCAACTGCAGGAATATCTCCAAAGCATATAGACACCAATTTTCCAACAGGATTAACCGATTTCTGGCTTTCTACATACTCTCTTACTTCGGACAAAATTCGGCTTTTGACGGCGCGGCCATCAATCAAACGACTGTCATTCATCATTATATCTGTCTCAGTGATATTTAAGAAAAAACTACGAAAGCTTAGAACAAGCCCTGTACATCCCCACTCTCATCCAGACAGATCGCCTCTGCCGATGGAACACTTGGCAATCCCGGCATGGTCATGATCTCGCCGCAAACTGCGACAACAAATCCGGCGCCTGCCGATAATCGCACTTCGCGAACAGGTAGAGAGTGCCCTGTTGGCGCGCCCCTCAGATTAGGATCCGTCGAAAAGGAATATTGTGTTTTGGCCATACACACTGGAAGGTTTCCGTACCCGGCTTCTTCCCATTGGCGTAATTGGTCACGAATTTTCTTATCGGCCAGAACTTCGTCCGCCCGATATATCCGCTTGGCAACAGTTTCGATTTTGTGGAAAAGACTCATATCATCCGGATATAACGGCGCAAATTGTGCTGAATTTCCATCGATGACCTCAACAATTTTGTGAGCGAGATCTTCAATTCCCTCTGAACCTTTCGCCCAATGTTGGCACAAAATGGCTTCTGCGCCTTGCGTAGCCACATAGTCTTTCACAGCTTGTACTTCTGCATCCGTATCCGTGACAAAATGGTTAATTGCGATTACCGCAGGAACTCCAAACTGTTTAATATTTTCAATATGCCGACCTAGATTTGCGCAGCCTTCAACAACAGCTGACACATTCTCCTGGCCCAAATCATTCTTCGCAACTCCCCCGTTCATTTTCATGGCCCGAATGGTCGCGACAAGCACAACAGCACTGGGGGATAATCCCGCTTTACGGCATTTAATGTTGAAGAATTTTTCTGCGCCAAGATCTGCGCCGAAACCGGCTTCTGTTACAACATAGTCGGCCAGCTTCAACGCTGTTTTCGTAGCAACAACTGAATTACAACCATGTGCAATATTGGCAAATGGGCCGCCATGAACAAAGGCTGGGTTATTCTCCAATGTTTGGACCAAATTTGGTTGCATGGCTTGCTGCAACAAAACGGTCATTGCGCCATCTGCCTTAATATCACGGCAATAGACTGGTGTACGATCACCACGATAAGCAACAATAATATCCCCCAATCGTTTATGTAGATCGTCAAGGTCGTTTGACAGGCACAAAATTGCCATTACTTCCGAAGCGACGGTAATGTCGAAGCCGGCCTCTCTTGGAAATCCATTTGCAACGCCGCCCAGAGAGGTCGTGATCTGTCGTAATGCCCGATCATTCATGTCCACGACGCGACGCCAAACAACACGCCGGAGATCAATTCCAAGTTTATTTCCCCAATAAATATGATTATCAATCATTGCAGACAGCAGGTTATGTGCCGACGTAATCGCGTGAAAATCTCCGGTAAAATGGAGATTCATATCTTCCATTGGTATAACTTGAGCGTAGCCACCTCCGGCCGCGCCGCCTTTCATACCGAAGCAGGGGCCAAGAGACGCTTCGCGGATACATATTGCCGCTTTTTTACCAATCCTGTTTAGCCCATCGCCAAGACCAACCGTGGTGGTCGTTTTGCCTTCTCCAGCCGGCGTCGGATTTATTGCAGTCACCAGAATGAGTTTTCCATCTGTTTTACCAGATTGGGCTTTGATAAACTCATCTGACACTTTGGCTTTATCATGCCCAAATGGGAGTAAATCGTCACTGGGGATACCAAGTTTAGCGCCAATTTCCTGGATTGGCTGTTTTGTCGCTTCACGCGCTATCTCGATGTCAGATTTGTAGTCCATAATGGCTCCAGATTCTTTCAGTATAATATATTCAAATGTTATCTAAGAACACTGTATCAAATTTTTCATTTTAATAAACATTTTTTCC
>NZ_JBALWD010000067.1:0-1660 GCF_036960985.1 Sneathiella sp.
CACTATGTGGGAGGGCTCTCTGAGAAGACAGAAAGTCCTCTTTGATTATTCTCGAAGGGGTACTACCCCGTTTCTTGTCGAAGAGCAAGATACGCCGGTGAATTAGTTAGGGTTTTTTTTGCGTATTCGAAATTCTAGGGTAAAGATTTGTACAAAAAATGGGCCAAAATCCAATCACCTTTGTGCACGATATGCTGAAAACGGCAAAAAGACTTTTACTTTGCTTGTACGAAAATGAATCGAAGAACTGGCTCTGATCATTGCAAGATGATTGCGAAGCCGCTACAGATCTATAAAATCAGCTTATCCGAAACCTTATTTTGTAGCGATTGCCTTAATAACACCATGACGAATTCGCCCAGTCCTCTCGAAACATATCGAAAATTGCTGGCGACCCATGCGTTGCAACCCGATCCGATTCAGTTGTTAGCCGTCGAAAAGCTGCAGACTCTGCATCGTCGCCTAGCTAATTATGACCCCAGGACAAGTATCAAATGGACAGATATTTTCCGGTTGGGCGTCCGCAAGCCACGGGTCGAACCTCCGCAGGGCATTTACATGTATGGGGATGTGGGTAGAGGAAAATCCATGCTCATGGACTTGTTTTTTAACACAGTACCAGGCACTCATAAGCGGCGTGTACATTTTCATGCCTTCATGCTTGAAGTACATGCTTTTATTCATGAATGGCGTCAAAGTGAAACCAAGTCAGGGGATGATCCAATTGCCTCTCTGGCAAATTCAATTACTGGGGACTTCTGGCTTCTTTGCTTCGATGAGTTTCAAGTGACAGACGTTGCAGATGCGATGATTTTGGGCCGATTATTTGAGCATCTTTTTCAACAGGGTGTCGTCGTCGTCGCAACATCTAATCGGATCCCAGATGATCTGTACAAAGATGGCCTCAATCGAGAACTCTTTCTTCCTTTTATTGAAATGATTAAGGACCAATTAGATGTTCTTCATCTTGACGGCGGCACCGATTATCGGCTCGACCGATTGGCAAAAAATCCTGTTTACTTTTGCCCTTTAAACGACGTTGCAGCGAAAGAGATGGATCGACTTTTTGAAGAGCTGACAGAAGGATCCGTGCCCCGTTCGACGATATTGACAACACAAGGTCGAGATTTAGAGGTCAAAGTTTGCGCACGCAACGTTGCACGTTTCGATTTTGAGGAGCTCTGTAACCGTCCGCTCGGTGCATCTGATTATCTAACTTTGGTTGCGCATTTTCACTCCATTTTATTGTCCAATGTTCCGCAATTAAGTTCTGCAAGAAGAAATGAATCGAAGCGATTTGTTACGTTGGTCGATATATTGTACGAAGCGGGTGCAAATTTAGTAATCTCTGCAGAAGTCAATGCAGAAGATCTTTATATTCAAGGTGATGGAAATTTTGAATTTGCGAGAACTGTATCACGGTTAATGGAAATGCGGTCAGAGGATTATTTAAAAGATGTATCCCTCCGGCAATAGTTCAGCAAACAGTTCTATCATGTATTATTATGCGGGCGAGCAATACTGACGAACAGAAAAAACAATAATCAGAAAATGAGGTTCCAATGACCGATAAGCCATTTCCAGATTTGATAGAAATGAAAAACCGGTTGGTCGTAGAGCAACATGTTTCAAAAGCAGTTTCTGATATTATTAACAACAC
>NZ_JBALWD010000068.1:0-1296 GCF_036960985.1 Sneathiella sp.
CTCCTCAATCAAAATAGCAGTACCATTCTTACAGAAGATAAGGTTTTATTTAACGATTTATGTGCCCGTAATGACATTCTAAGCCCACGAATTTTGAGTTTATTTGACCCGTCGCAAACGGATTCATCGGAACTCCGAGCTCAGCTTGAAGAAGTTGCAAGTAAAGCCAGCGTCTTTTTCAAACCTCGTTTTGGCTTAAAAGCGCAAGGTGCAGGCCGATTGAGTTATGGCGGAACGGATCGATGGTCCGTCAAAATTGGTAGTGAAGATATAATTCATGTAATCTGGGAACAGCTTTTCAACCAACTACTCTCATTCAATAAACCTCTAATTTTTCAAGAAAACCTCACAAATCATCCGAAACTCGCAGAGTTTAATACTTCGGCTCTAAATACAATTCGTTTGTGCACCTTTCGGCGTAAAGGTGAATTACATGTCTTAGAAGCCAAACTTAAATTAGGGAAAAAGGGAAGTATTGCAGATACGGGAGGTCTTGGCGTTCCGATCCTCTTGAAAAGCCAAACACTTACCGCGGGGACAAGTAGGCAAATCGAAGATTTACCTTTCAGTAAACAATCTATTGAACCTGGGGAGAAATGCTTCGTTGGACTTAAAGTACCGTTTTTCAATGAAGCAGTTGCTCTTGGTTTGGCGGTGCATGAATGCTTCCCTGACATTTTTTCACTTGGACACGATATCGCGATACTGCCTGACGGCCCTATAGTTATTGAGACAAACCACATTTGGGCCGATAACCAAAAAATATTTGGGCGTGGTATCGGGGCAAATAGGTTTTATATAGAAAGTATCTTGAAAACTGCTGAAATACGTGAAATGTGAATTCGATTTGATGACGTTCAGCCAATCACGGTTGACGGGTCAGATGGGTGCGGCACGTAGAAACACTCCTCGTCAGACTACGTTAGGCAAACTAAGCCTGGCAAGAAGTGCCTCAGCCGTTCCTTAAACCCCACCGCATAGAGGGCAAAGTCAAAGCCGCACTGTATAGACTTGCCATAGAATGAGCTGGCTTTTGTATAGGTAAATGGTTTGCTCATGACCGAGACCGAAAGTTCAACTCGGTTGCCATCATATTGTCCGTAACCAGTTTAAATAGGCTTTGCAATGGTTTGACCTAACAGAGAATTTGACTCACCCTTTGAATTTTCTAAAGGTTGGTTTACAAGTAAGGTAGAAAATGCTCTTACACTTGGCAAATAACATATTGCAGAGAAGGTAACGTAATGGGATCAGGATCAACAAGACCAAACAATGCCGATGACAAAATGATAGCGG
>NZ_JBALWD010000069.1:0-948 GCF_036960985.1 Sneathiella sp.
ATAATTTTCCGGCAGCAATGAAAAATCATTGGCATGCCAACCTGATGCAAAAGAAAATCCAACGCGGCCACCCGACAGGTTATCAACAACAGACCATTCTTCAACCACGCGCACAGGATTATGCAACGGTAAAACAATACTGCCAGCCCGGATGGCTATATTGGATGTTACTGCCGCTACCGCTGCACTGGTTACCGACGGGTTTGGGTATAAACCACCAAACAAGTGGAAATGACGCTCTGGTGTCCATACACTCGAAAAACCGTGGCTGTCGGCAAATTTTGCCCCTTCCATCAGTAGTCTATAACGATTGGGGGTTTCAGAGGGCCCAGCATCACTGGAGAAATAAAATAACCCTACATCCATTTTTCGATCGACCTGGGAAACAGATGGCTGCGCCAGAGTCCTAGCTTCTTCTTCCTGCAATACCACCTTAAAACCTCTGGAAAGCGTCCAGAAAATTTCAAGTACCGAAATATCAAAAGAGATACTTGTTACCGCTAGCCATACTCCGGGAACACCATCAAATTCAAGAACATCATCCATCGCACTAAAAAAGTTGACTGCATTTTTGTGCTCTATCATTACCCCTTTTGGTTTGCCGGTTGAACCTGAGGTATAGATGACATAGGCAAGATTGTCAGAAGTAGCGGCCTCTACTGGACGCCCCGCCAACTGTTCTAAGGAAGTCTTATTCAGTTCTTCATCCACTCGAACAATGCGAGCAGAATGCTGTGGTAGTTCTCTCTCGAGTTTAGAATGAACCAATAAAATCTGTAAGTTGGCGTCCTCAATCATCAACCCTACACGATCCCGAGGATAGGCAGGATCCAATGGCACGTAGGCTGCTCCGGATTTTAATATGGCCAATAAACCAACCATCATTTCAATGGAACGATCCATAAAAATGCCAATACACATATCGGGTTTGGCGCCGAGGGATTGCAG